>JBEGPY010000017.1:0-10475 GCA_041181205.1 Actinomycetota bacterium
AACGTCGTTGCCTTCACACAAGCAGCTGCGCGTTGTGCTGGATTTCCAGATTTGAAAATACCAGAACCAATAAAGACTCCATCGGCGCCCATGGCCATCATGAGCGCTGCATCTGCTGGAGTTGCGATTCCGCCGGCAGTAAAGAGAACTACTGGGAGCTTGCCACTTTGTGCTACTTCTTTAACTAATTCATAAGGAGCTTGTAGCTCTTTAGCTGCAACATAGAGTTCATCTTCGCGCATTGATGACAGGCGACGAATTTCTCCGCCGATTTTGCGCATATGTTGCATAGCATTTGAAACATCGCCTGTGCCAGCTTCACCCTTCGAGCGAATCATTGCTGCGCCTTCATTAATTCGGCGAAGTGCCTCACCAAGATTTGTAGCACCACACACGAAAGGTATTGTGAAGTCCCACTTATCAATGTGGTTTTCATAATCTGCAGGAGTTAATACTTCTGATTCATCGATGTAATCCACGCCCAGAGATTGCAAAACTTGAGCTTCAACGAAGTGCCCGATACGAGCTTTGGCCATAACAGGGATTGAGACTGAGGCTTGAATCTTTTCAATCATGTCAGGATCAGACATACGAGCTACTCCGCCTTGTGCACGGATATCTGCAGGTACGCGCTCTAGCGCCATAACAGCAACTGCGCCAGCATCTTCGGCAATCTTTGCTTGCTCAGCGTTAACGACGTCCATGATGACGCCGCCTTTGAGCATCTCTGCCATACCGCGCTTTACTCGCCCTGTGCCTTTTACTTCTGACATTTACTCGTTACTCACCTTCGTCTGTGTAGGGGAACATCCTACTTTGTCTTTGTGGAGTTCGCGCTCGGAGTTAAATAGGTGAAATCAGGCTCCCTATCGGTCAGGGCTACCCATATCTGACCAGGGGCAAACTTTATTTCCTTGCCATCACTCGATGTCCATGTAGTGCCAACGCCTTCAGATGCTCTACTCCAAAGCGCGTTAAATGTTTTACCGTCCCGCAAAATGAAGCCACGGCCATTGCCAACGGTTTGCGAAAACGGAGTTACTCCCCCAATTTTGTCCCGGTACTCAGAATCTATTATAGAAACCATTTGAATCACCAAAGTTGTTGGTCCCAGAACTATTCCTGACTCTGCCAGATCACTCTCTAAGTTATGTGAGAGTAACCAACGAGATTGCGACTCTGACCAAGCAGCGCTGTATCTAGCTGCTGGCCAATGCATGATAACTGACTGCGTTGGTTTGCCGCCTTGCGGTGCATCACCAAAGCTCCACCCAACATTGTTGGCAGTAGTGATTTGGTAGTTCTTCTCAATCACCTTGGCCATTAATAGATCGGCTCGGAGCACCATTGCAACAGGTGCGCTGCGATTGGGATCGCTGGTGTAGATAGATGGAGGCTGTGCCTGTGCTCCTAGATTTTGTAGATTAGCTGCATCGATAACTGGCAATAGTTTTTTCTGTGCACCGCTATAAGCAAATGCCACACGGCCATATTGCGCCAAGATTTCGATATCAGAGATACGAGCGCTTCGAATCGGACCTACACGCTCGGGGATTACGGATGAAAAGATCGCAGCAAGTCGCGTGAGGCCACCTTCTACTTGTTCAATATAAACAACATCTGCCTCTTCTAAACCAATTTGTGGATGCGCAGCGTTTGTATCATCAATCTTCACAGCAAGGACAGGGCCATTGCTTCCTTCTCGACCACTAAGAACATTGCGCTCGGAAGATTTTGGCAACAAATCTGAAATAGTAGAACAGCCTGAGAGTAGAAAGACTAAAGCAAGTACCAGAACGGCGCGTCTATAAAACATCAGATTCGAACTCATATGTAACAGGGGAAGGCGCAGTACCCGCCAATCTAAAAGTTCTCACAACAAACTTACGGCGCACCATTACCGTCGATGAAACGGCATCCGTATGAATAGAAATGGCAACTCGTATTTTTGCTGTTAAGGCTGAGAGCTCTTGCAATAAAGCTTGCTCGGAGACTGTGGCGTGTGCCGATCCATCGGACATGAGTAGACCTAAAGCTCCTGATAAACCACTCTCTGCCATTGAACGGTTTTTGATATCAGCATCACGGGCTTGATATGCAGCAGCTGTGAGAAGCATTGAGGAAGCTGGATCAGCTAAATCACTATGGGCAATCTCAAGTGCAATCGCAGCTCTTTTTTGCAACAACGCATCCAAGTTAGCCCAACTCGTTTCGACTCTATGATGCAGACGGTCTAGACGTGTGGCCGAGAATGTTAAGTACCAAATTCCCAATAGAAGCAGAAAGCCAAGGAACAACGAGGTTTTCATCCCTTTTCCTCATCACGAGATAAGAATCGATTCCAAGAATGCTGATCAGACCCCAACGTCACACCCTTGCCGCCAACCATAGCCATTTCATAAATAGAAAAGATCTGCTGAGCGACAACTTCCCAATCAAAGACCTGCGCCCGTTTCTTACCAGCAATCGCTAACTCTTTTCGCTTTTCTTCATCGCGCAAGAGATCGATGATTACCTTAGCTAAATCGGTAGAGTTTTCAGATTCAAAGAGGGCTCCATATTCCCCGCCGCCCAAAAGAGAATCAAAAGCTGGAATATCACTTGCCACTACGCAGGCACCACCAGCGAGAGCTTCAGCCAGAATAATTCCAAATGACTCACCTCCAGTATTTGGTGCTACATAGATAGAAACCGAAGACATGAAATCAGCTTTTTCTTGCTCAGAGATTTTGCCAAGGAATTCAAAGCGATCACGTAGCTGTGGATCAATCTCTTTCTCAAAATCTTTAGGATCTCCTGGTCCTGCAACAAAAACTTTCACATCAGGAGCAAAGCGCGCAATGATAGGCAAGGCATCTACTAGAACTTGCAGACCCTTACGTGGTTCTTCAAATCGCCCAATAAAACCGATGGTATTTCCAGTCCACTTGCCTTGCGCCGTTCCATCTGAATATCGCTTGGCATAAATTCCATTAGGAACAACTATCGCATCGGTTTCAAGGTGATCTGTAAGAGTCAGGCGCGCAGCTTCCGATACTGCAATACGAGCAGATAGTTTCTCGATTGCAGGTTCCAAAATAGGACCGATAGCAAAAATAACTTTCTGACGCTTTGCTGCTGCATGGAATGTTCCAACCATCGGACCTTCAGCTGCCCAGCAGGCTAGAAGTGAAATCGATGGAATTGCAGGCTCATGCAAGTGGAGCAAATCAAAGTTTCCAGAACCAATCCATTGACGCACTCTGGCATAAGCGATTGGACCAAAGAGCACACGGGCAACTGCCCCGTTATAAGGAATAGAGATCGGTTTACCAGCACTGACAACATAGTCTGGCAGTTTCGTCTCATCTATCGCCGGTGCTAAAACAGAGACAGAGTGACCAGAGGCAATAAGAAACTCCGCTAAATCGCGGACATGGTTTTGCACCCCGCCCGGTGTATCCCAACCATACGGACACACAATTCCAATTCGCAGCTTAGTCGTTAGCATTAGTTGCGATCCTTGAAATCGCCATCAGTCCAAATACGTTGCATCATGTGCCAATCCTGTGGGTATTGGGCAATTCCTTCGGCAAACAAATCAGCGCATTTTTGGACCAACGCAACTACTCGCTCACTTTCACTTCCCTCTGTTGGGAGATCGATACGTGTGAAATCGATATGAATACCGCTTTGGGTATAGGAAACGTAAGCACTAATAAGTGGTGCACCTGTGCGTATTGCAAGCAACGCTGGGCCTGCTGGCATTCTGGCTGGTCCCCCAAAGAAAGTCACATCAATTCCAGATTGAGAGAGATCGCGATCGGCAGCAAGGGCAATGACGCATCCACTTCTTAGGCGCTGCATCAGAGTAGGAAGAACTCGGGCATCTAAAGGTAGGGCCTCCATGCCAAATTCAGCGCGGTATTGCATGAACTTCTTAAAGAGCTTCTCTGGCTTTAGATGTTCTGCGACGGTAACAATCTTTGCTCCGCGAGCACAGAAATATGCAGCTGCATGGTCGTAATTACCGCAGTGTGGCAAGGTAACAATTGCCCCATTGCCAGCAGCAACTGCGTCCATCAAGATTCTTTCATCATTGACAGTGACCGTGCTCAGTATTCGCTCCTTTGACCAATCGGGAAATCTAAAGGTGTCACACCAATAGCGAAAGGCTGAGCGCGTGGCTTTGTAAACAAGTAGATCTAAATCAAGAGGGGTTATATTTGGCTGTGTGCGTTGCAAATTCGAGCGGAATCGAATGGTAAATTTTCCATTTTTGCCAACCATATAGTCTGCGATTCTGTCAGCGTTTGAATATACAAATCCTTCTGGTAACCATCTTAGAATGCGCCAGGCAGCAAAATATCCTAGCGCTGTGATGTTTTGCATCATAAACGAATTGCCCTACGAACGATCACCATGCGTTGAATTACTGTTACTACTCCCAGTGCGGCTAGTAACCACATTCCACCGGCCAAAACGTAGGGAACCCCAAGACCATCGAGTGCAATAGCAGACATCGCCATTATCAAACGCTCAGTGCGCTCTGCGATGCCACCTGAACAAGTGATTGAAAAACTCTCAGCTTTAGCACGGATATATGGGACAATCATTCCTGTCACCAAAGTAGCAATGACGACGTAACTCAGTGAGTCTTGCTTGTTAATCAAGTAAATGCTCACACCCAATAAAATCGCTGAATCAGTTACGCGATCAATTGTGGAATCTAGGAAGCTTCCCCACCTACTCGCTCCTGCTTTTGAGATGCGCGCCATGGTGCCATCAAAGAGATCGCTGAGGGCAAATATGAAAATCACTGCAGTTCCGATGAAGAAATCACCACGCGGATAGAAATAGAGCGCTGAAGCTACGACTCCCACCGCCCCCACCCATGTAACAGCATTAGGAGTAATTCCAATGCGCAGCGCAAATGAGGCCACGGGTGTTATTAATCTCGTAACCGCTGGTTTTAAAGTGCGACTTAGCATCACTGCACATCGTAGGCTGACCCAGTGCAGAATCCCACATCGCCTCTCAATCTCTGCGCCTTTGGCCACCCTTCAGCCCAGCCAGATCAAGTAGCCAAAGCCCTAGGCGCCACACTTGGCACAGAAGCGCACGGAGACATTACCTGCGCACTCTTTGTTATTAATCCCAATACGGGAATCGATCAAGTAACCATTAATCAGTGGCAATCATTTGATGAGTTTCTAACACCACGCATGATTGTTGTTACCGAGCTCGATGGAAATAGTTCAGATTTCGATGATGCAGTTATGTTGGCCACAAGAGTCTTTGATCAAGTTGCAACGCCCTACTTAGTTCTCCATGATGAGGATGGTTCACCTAGAGCCCTTATTTCACTCTCTGACATGGTCATCACTGACTATTCAACTACTCCCCCCACTCACAATCCATGCGAGCCAGAACATGAAACTTTGGTCCAAGAGTTTCGCGATGAGTATTTAGAGTTAGTGACATCCATGGGTGAGGGTGCATTTGCTGCTGGAGTTCTCTTCCCAGCTATACCTTTAGTGATCAATAAAGGTATCGGACTAGATGTTATAAAAAGATATCTATCTGAACTTACTTAGTGCTACCAAGCAGCAGCTATCTCTTCGCGCGTTAGATGAAGTAGTTGTGGCAATACTTTAGTTTTACCGATTAGCGGCATGAAATTAGCATCCCCACTCCAACGCGGCACAATATGCTGATGAATATGTTCTGCAACTCCTGCCCCAGAGATTGCGCCTTGATTCATTCCTAAGTTAAACCCTGCTGGGGATGAAACCTTACGAATAGTTTTCATCGCGTGAGCACTCAATGAAGAGATCTCATTGCGCTCATCATCACTTAAATCTGTTAAATCAGCTACATGCCTATACGCACAAACCAACAAATGCCCTGGGTTGTATGGATATAAATTCATCACAACAAAAGCACTGACACCTCTGTGAACAACTAATCCCTCTTCATCACTTAATGTGGGAATGCGGCAGAAGGGGCACTCAACTTCATTGCCAACTAATGGGCGGTTTTCACCCCGTAAATACTCAAGTCGATGAGGCGCCCATAGACGTTGCCAACCATCAGGCATTCCTGCACCATCGATATCCATCATTAAACCTGCGTGCGCTCTGCTACTACTTTTTGAATCTCGGTAATCGCATCCTTAATTGGAATTCCATTTTTCTGTTCGCCATTGCGATAGCGGAAAGAAACAGCACCTGCAGCCATATCTTCCTCACCGGCAATAACCATAAATGGCACCTTTTGCATCTGAGCGTTACGAACCTTCTTCTGCATGCGATCATCAGAGGCATCTAGCTCTGCGCGAATGCCAGCTTTCTTCATCTGCGCAATCACATCAGCTAAGTAATCAGCAAAAGCTTCAGCAACTGGAATTCCCACTGCTTGGACTGGTGCAAGCCATGGAGGGAACGCACCTGAGTAATGCTCAGTCAGAACACCGAAGAATCTTTCTATAGAACCAAAGAGAGCGCGGTGAATCATTACAGGGCGCTGGCGTGAACCATCAGCTGCTGAGTATTCAAGATCAAAACGCTGTGGAAGTTGGAAATCAACTTGAATCGTTGACATCTGCCATGTGCGACCGATGGCATCTTTTGCTTGAACAGAGATCTTTGGTCCATAGAAGGCTGCGCCGCCCTCATCTAAAACAAGTTCTAAGTTCTGTGCTACTGCGGCTTTGCGCAATGTCTCGGTTGCCTCTTGCCAATCTGAATCTTCTCCCACAAACTTTTCTGGATTCTTAGTTGATAGCTCCAAATAGAAATCATTAAGGCCGTAGTCACGCAATAGGTTAAGTACGAAAGTCAATAGTGAATCTAACTCATCTGCCATCTGCTCTTTTGTGCAATAGATATGCGCATCATCTTGGGTGAAGCCACGAGCACGGGTGATGCCATGGAGAACACCAGATTTTTCATAGCGATACACGGTTCCGAATTCAAATAGTCGAAGTGGAAGCTCGCGGTATGAACGCTGACGCGCTTGGAAAATAAGGTTGTGGAACGGGCAGTTCATTGGCTTCATGTAGTACTGCTGGCCAGGTTTTTTAATTGTTCCATCGGCATGGAGCTCTTCATCCATGATCATCGGTGGATACATTCCCTCGGAGTACCAATCCAAGTGGCCAGATTTTTCAAACAAGGCTGCCTTAGTTAAATGTGGTGAATAAACAAACTCATAATCTTCTTCTTCATGGCGCTTGCGTGAGTAATCCTCCATAGCACGGCGGATGATTCCGCCTTTGGGATGAAAGACAGCAAGTCCTGAGCCAATCTCTTCGGGAAATGAAAAGAGATCTAACTCAGTTCCAAGGCGACGGTGATCGCGCTTTTCTGCCTCAGCTAGAAGTTCTAAGTGCGCATTGAGTTCATCTTGTGATGGCCATGCTGTGCCGTAGATGCGCTGGAGCATGGGATTCTTTTCAGATCCTCGCCAGTAAGCAGCTGCACTTCGCATTAATTTAAATGCAGGGATGTGTTTCGTAGAAGGTAGATGCGGTCCCCTACATAAATCTGACCACACTGGATTTCCATCTCTACCTAAATTGTCATAAATGGTCAGCTCTGCTCCCCCAACTTCCACACTGGCTTCTTCTCCAGCTGGTCCTTTAATGCCAATCAATTCACATTTATATGGCTCATGTGAAAGTTCAGCCAACGCATCTTTTTCAGTAACTACGCGACGGCGAAAGCGCTGACCATCTTTAACAATCTTTCGCATGACACTTTCTATCTTGGTTAAATCATCTGGATTAAAAGGCGTCTTAGGATCGAAGTCATAGTAGAAGCCATCTTTAATCGGTGGACCAATACCCAGCTTTGTGTCAGCAAATACTTCTTGCACAGCCTGTGCCATGACGTGGGCAGTTGAGTGACGAAGAACAAAGAGACCATCAGGTGAGTTGATTAAGATAGATTCAACGACATCGCCTTCTTGCAGGTCTGTCCATAAATCTTTAAGCACGCCGTTAATACGGCAAACGACAATATCCTTATTATCTGCAAAAAGATGGGTGGGGCGTTGATCTGCCTCTATGGAGCGCGCAGCACCATCAACGCTTACCTGAATCATGTGGCTAGCCTACCGAATACTTATGAGCCAACACGTGGATTTCTTCACCGAAGGCGCGTGAAAGATGCAAAGGCCTTGAATCAATCGATGAAATAGCGTGAGATAAACGCAAACTACTAATAAAAAAGGCTGAAGTGATTTCTGAAATCCGATCTGCTGGGATGCTCTCAATGGCAACAAGCTCATTTTCAATCAGCATCTGGCGAATGATCCCAGGCAAGAGAACATCAGAAGTTGGTGGTGTTACCCATCGACTATCAATGAGGGCAATTAGATTTGTAACTGAACCCTCACAGATATTTCCTTTGGCATTGACAACGATCGCATCATCAAAGCCACCTAGGCGGGCTTGCTCAAGAATCTCTAGACGATTGGTATATGGAAATCTTTTGTGAACATCACCGGGAACAGCATCTGGATGCACTCGCACATCACACCCACTTGTTTGTTCCGTATAAGGCATATGCACGGCCAACCAGTTTCCTTGATTATCAAATGAGATCCGCAGCATTCCTAAGCCTTGTGGAACTACGGCAAACAAATCAGATACGCCTTGTGAAATCTCTTCAGAGTTAGGGATGGAAATCCCAAGAGCTATTGCGCTGCTCTGTGCACGTGCAATATGCCGAGATAAAGAGAATGGCTTGTTCCCAACGCTCTTAATCGTTTCAAAGATGCCTTCACCTTCTAGCCACCCAGAACTACTTGCTGGCACATCATCAATCACTTGTATTTCACCGTTATAGATCACTTTCATAGAACACCACCAGCAAGAGAGACTAAACGTCTGGCTTTAAGTTGCGTTTCTTCCCACTCATCACTTGCCACACTGGCCCACGTAATTCCAGCACCTGTGCCAAAGCGCAGTTTGTCATCTTTAAAAAAGATTCGAATGGCAACCGAGAGTTCACACTGATCACCCTGCACCCAGCCCAATGCGCCGCAATAAGGCCCGCGCTTGCCCTCATTCTCTTTTATGACAGATACGGCAGATGATTTAGGAGCACCGCTAATGGAACCTGGCGGACTCAGAAGTTTGAAAATCTGAGACCACGTTGTGCCATCTTTTAATTCGCCTTCAATATCAGAGACTAAATGCACTAAACCTGGATGAACTTCAGTTGATAACAAGCGCGGGACTGTGACGCTTCCGCTCTTGCACATCTGTCCTAAATCACTTCGCATAAGATCAACAATCATGACGTTCTCAGCCTTATCTTTCACACCAAAATCAACTGTGCCAGAAGGTGCTGTGCCCTTGATGGGTGATGTGCGAATGCGCTTGCCCTCTCGCTTAAGGAAGAGCTCAGGTGATGCTGAAGCAATATCGATTCGTGGTGCTTGCAAGTAACAAGCCCACGGTGCTGGGTTTTTTTCAAGAATGAGAGAAAATAGTCCACGAAGATTTTCAACCTCAACATCAATAGAGATTTCTCTGCATGCATTCACTTGATACACCCAGCCCTGAGCTATGTGCTCTTGAACTTTCTTCACATATGCGATGTATTGGCTTTCATTAAAACTACTTGACCAGCTTCCACTTATTTTCTCCCACGGTGTTTGTGGAAACGGTGCTTCTATAACGTGATCAAATTTAGCTGCGCGAAAATCCCCTTCAAATGTTGTTGAGACGGCCCAAAATCCCCCATCTTCTAAACATGCAGGATCAGTAGAAGTCCGAGAAAGGCCAGTTGCCAACCGCCCATTCATCCAAAAAATAGGCGCATTCTGCGATGAAGTCACAAGGTAACGGTAGTCATTGCATTCCCACTTTGGCGCTTAGGCCTGACCTACGATAGATTTGACCACCTCGCGGACGTAGCGCAGTTGGTAGCGCGGAACCTTGCCAAGGTTCAGGTCGCCGGTTCGAACCCGGTCGTCCGCTCTCAAAACTTATCGCCGTTAGTAAAGGGAAGAGTTCATGGGCGATGACGTCAGACCGTGGGGTCGCTATGAAATCTTGTCTGAAAGTTCAGATCACAAAGTAAAGCGAATCATTGTTAATGCCGGCGCTCGCTTTTCCTATCAATGTCATCGACACCGATCCGAGCATTGGTTCATCATCAGCGGGCAGGCAAAAATCACTCATAATGGAGTTGAATTCACTATGGGAGCTGGCGACTCAATAGACATCGCCCAAGGTGACCTTCATCGTTTAGCAAGCATCGGCAATGAGTCAGTTGTTTTCATAGAAGTTCAGAGCGGCTCATACTTTGGTGAAGATGATATTGAGCGCATTGAGGATGACTACAACCGCTAATCACTACATATTCCCGTGAGGTATGATTTCTCACTCAAGCAAGGATCGTTGGCTCAGCGGTAGAGCACCACATTGACATTGTGGGGGTCACTGGTTCGATCCCAGTACGGTCCACTTCAGTAAGTTCATC
>JBEGPY010000018.1:0-9893 GCA_041181205.1 Actinomycetota bacterium
GAGTTGGCACAGTTTCCTACGCCAACGATTGCAACACGGATGTCGCCTTTACCGGTTGTTATGTTCACTCTATTTCCTCTCGGTTTTGATCATTTTTTCCAGCCAAGCAATCTCTCGATCAGCTGAGTCCAGTGAGTGACGTCGCCACTCCTCCAGATACTTATCGATTCCAATCGGTGACTTCTCGAGTTCACCGCGCAGAATCTCTGCTTTCTCCTTAAGGCGACGATGGCGTCCCTCGAGAATTCTTACTCTGTTCTTTGAAGATGTTGGAGAAAAAAATGCAAAGCGGATTTCAAATCCTTCGTCTTCCCATGTTTCAGGGCTAACCGTTTCTGTCAGATTCTCAAAACGGGCCTGGCCTTTATCTGTAATGTCATAAACGATCCGCGAGCGCCGAGATGGAGAATCCACCACAGTCTCTTCTATAAGGCCGGCTTCCATCATTCTGCGCAGCTGTGGGTAGAGAACTGAAAATGAGAGAGCGCGGAAGGGTCCAAAGATTGTGCCCATGCGCTTTCGAAGCTCATAGCCATGAAGAGGGGTCTGGGATAAAAGACCAAGGAGGGCGAACTCAAGTGATTCACTGCGTGAGCGCATCGCTTACTCCCTCCCACCTATCGGTCTATGTATCCATTCGATATATAGAGCCGTAATCTATTGGGATAGGTCTATAGGCGCAACTTCCAACACGCTCACGCTCAGATTTCACCTGCTAGAGCAGCGTTGCCTACGCCCTCATGAGCGGCGCTGTCATGGCACAACAATCCCACATGCATATTGAGCAGCGACTCTAACTACTATCTGACCTATGGTAATTCCTTCGCGGCTAGCTGAGTACATCGTCGCCGCGATGATAATTATCTTGGCGCCTGGCCCGAGCGTTTTATTCGTAATCGCTCGGGCCATCGCCTGGGGTCGCAAAGTCGCAGTCTTCACCGTTGCAGGCAATGTCTCCGGTTCTTTTGTTTTATCAGTATTTGTTGCCCTTGGTCTGGGCCCGATTTTGCAGAGGTCAGATCTTGCATACACCGCAGTGCAATGGGGTGGTGGTCTCTACTTAATCTATCTAGGTGTTGATGCCATTAGACATCGCAAGATTCATGCAGCCGATATGACAAATCAGGGAGATAGTTCCCCGTCAGCTCTTCGCTCAATGCGGGATGGTTTTTGGGTGGGAGCCCTTAACCCCAAAGCAATAGTTTTCTATGCAGCAGTCCTTCCTCAATTTATCGATCGCGACAAAGGTCATATAACCGCTCAATTGATTCTTCTAGGCGCAATCTTTTCGACTCTTGCCTTCATCTCCGATGGATCGTGGGGCTTATTGGCGGGAACTGCGCGGGCGTGGCTAGCTAATGACCCAAGCCGTCTAGAAAAGCTTCGTGCAACCGGTGGAAGCATCATGATTGTTCTAGGTCTTTCGGTTTTGTTCTTCGCAATTGTCAGTGGCTAGAGCCACAATAGGCATATGAAAAAACCTATAAAGCCAGCGCGCGAAAACATCTCCCCTTCAGATTTAACTTTTGGTCTATCAACATGCAAACGCTGCTTATGGGTTAAGTACTGGTACAAAGTCACTGCCCCCATGGTGATGCCACTTGTTGGCACGTTGTCCTCTCTTCAAGAAGAGTTTTTTCAAAGAGCTGACATGCCAGGCATAGATCCATCACTTCGCCCAGGAACAGTTACCAGATGGGGCGAATTTGTTAAGAGCAAGCCGATACAAATCAATGGCCAGGACACTCGCTGGCGCATATTAGGAAAATATGACCTTCTATCTAGTAACAACGATGGCACAGTGGGATTAATCGATTGCAAAGTCTCAGATTCAGAGCGAGATAGTGGTGCCTTTTATTCACCGCAGTTAGAGGCTTACGCCTTTGCACTTGAAAATCCAGCTGCAGGAAAAGCCGTGGAAGTTGCATCGATGGGTTTACTTGTCTGGAAACCTACTCACACCATGGGCGATAACCCCGACAACAGTGGCTTTGGTGTCTATCAAAAATATGTTGCTGTTGAGCGTGATCATGATAATTTCATGCGCGTTATCGCTGATTTTATTAAAGTACTAGAGGGTGAAATCCCTGAATCTGGTCCAACCTGCACCACCTGCCAATTTCTTAATACAAGAAATGGTTTAGATCTTCTTTAGTCTTCCTCACCAGCCACATTGATGTCATCAGGTTTTGATTTCTTTGGTGCATATGTATCAACATATTCTTGGCCTGACATAGATTGAATGACATTCATAATCTGATCTGTGACATCGCGCAGATATAGCAAGTCTGTGGAATCTCCATCAAAGTACATGGGCTTGCCAAAATGCATCCCCACGCGGTGAAGATTAGGAATTATTTTTCCAGTCGGTTGAATCTTGTCTGTGTTAGACATTGCCACTGGAATAACAGGTGCCCCTGATTCAATTGCTAGACGGGCAATTCCTGTGCGACCTTTATATAAACGGCCATCGGGTGAGCGTGTACCTTCAGGATAAATACCTAGGCAATCTCCTTCGGCCAAAACTTTCAAACCAGTAATAAGGGCAGCTTCACTTCGTCGTCCGCCTGAGCGATCCACCGGAACTTGTCCAAGTGCTATGAAGGTGAGTTTCTTTAGAAGACCTTTAGGTCCAGGTGAAGTGAAGTACTCACTCTTAGCTAAGAAAGTAACTTTTCGTGGCACAACTAAGGGCATAAAGATTGAATCGCTGAAAGATAAATGGTTAGAAGCGATGATTACCGGGCCTTTTGCTGGAACATTGCGAAGGCCTTTAACCTTGGGACGAAAGCCAGCCATCAAAAAAGGCGTCAAGAACGCACGCAAAGTTGCATATGGCAGGTTGCTGAGCATGGCTCTAATTTAGTGGCTATTGCCAGATATGACACTATCTGAGGGTGAGTAATCCCCGTCCAGGCCCTGATGAGTTCGATGAAGAGGAACTGATTCGTAGTGAATTTGATTCCATCGTCTCTGGCCTGTCCTTGGATGAATCTGCACCAACAACCTATCTTGATGAACTCGATGCAATCCAGGATGCAAATCGGTTTATCCCACCTAATCCCCCACGACAATCACCACGTGCAATGTGGCGTGCAATAAAGCGCGCAGTTAATCGTTGGTTTCACCGTGGATATCACGAAGATGATGGAGCAACGCTGTGAGTAAATTTAAATGGGGAATTATTGGTACGGGCGGAATTGCACGTGCCTTTGCAACTGATAACGCGCTCTTAGGTGACCACGTGATTGCTGCAGTGGGATCTAGAAATTTCCAGACAGCTCAAGAGTTTGTAAGCAGTTTTCCCGGTGCGAAAGCTCATGGAAGTTATGAAGAGTTAATCAATGATCCAGATATCGATGCCATTTATGTTGCAACCCCACATCCATCCCATAAGGAAAATGTTATTGCTGCGCTCAATGCAAAAAAGCCCGTTCTTTGTGAGAAACCATTTGCAGTAAATGCAAGTGAGGCAAAAGAAATGGTTGCAGCCGCTAAGGCAAATGATGTGGCATTAATGGAGGCAATGTGGGCAAGGTTTTTGCCGCACTATGCCAAAATTCGCGAAATTGTTGCAAGTGGAGTCTTAGGTGAAATCACAACTATTCATGCTGATCATGGTCAACGTTTGGCTGATCAAAATATTCCACGCCTTGTGGAGCCTTCTCTCGCCGGTGGTGCTTTACTTGATCTAGGTATCTATCCCATTTCATTTTCACATATGGTTTTAGGAGTTCCACAATCAATCACTTCTTCCGCAGTCTTCACAAACAAAGGCGTGGATGCCCAGAGCTCAATGATTTTGAATTACGCCAACGGAGCACAGGCTATTTTAAATACGACAATGATCGTGCAGACCCCATGCACGGCAGTGATTGCAGGGCTCAACGGCTATCTAGAAGTGGATAGAACTTTCTATAACCCAACTTCAATGCGTCTAACCCTCTTTGATGGAACTGTTACTGAGTATCCATCTGATTACCAAGGCCATGGATTGCGTGAACAGGCGGTTGAATTTGCCCGTGTAGTAAAAAGCGGAGCGAAAGAATCACCGATTCTAAGATGGGAAGACACCATCGCCATCATGGAGATTATGGATACCGTGCGCTCTCAGATCGGGTTGAAATACCCATTTGAGAATTAACTTCTAGCTAAGTCTGCAACTCCAACAAGACCAGCTTCATTGCCTAACTGCGCCGCAATAATCTTTGGATATGGATGCTTTCCAGCAAAAGGCATGTTGCGCTCAAGTGATTCACGCGTTGGCTTCAAAAGAATCTCACCCGCATCAATTACTCCCCCACCAATTACTACACATGCAGGATCTAAAAGAACGGCAAGTGATGCAATTCCTGCACCTAACCACTGACCGGTGGTATTAAAAGCCGTCAATGCCACGGGATCACCCTCTCGTGCTGCCTCGGTAATAGCTTGACCCGTAAGACCTGCAACGGTGCCATCGCCGCGTGAGAGTAAATTGCGCGCAACTTCAGGGCTAGCGTTTATTGCTTCGCGCGCATGACGCAGTAATGCATTTCCAGATGCATATTGCTCAAAACAACCTCTGGCACCACAACCGCAGATATGTCCATCAGGAACAACGCGCATATGGCCATACTCAGCAGCAATTCCGTAGGCGCCACGATAGAGCGCACCATTAACAACAATGCCTCCACCAATTCCAGTACCAACTGTAAGCATCATCATGTGATCTTGATTTTTGCCTGCACCAAACTTTGCTTCACCCCATGCAGCTGCATTTGCATCATTTTCAATCACAACAGGAAGTCCGATGAGTTGGTTGAGTTGATGATCTAAATCAACACCATTCCAATCTGCGATATTGGGAGTTGCGAGCATGGTTTTTCGATCTGATGAAACAAAACCTGCAGCAGAAACGCCAACTGAAGAAACGGAATGTTTCTCTAATAACTCTTTGGCGACATCGGCAATTGTCTGTGTTAGTGCACTTCCACCTTGGCGAGGTGTGTCTTTTCTGGCAGTTGTAAGAACTTTTCCAGATTCATCAACAACGCCGCCAAGAACTTTAGTTCCGCCAACATCGATGCCGATTGTTAAGGACATAAGTGTGTGATTAAGCTTCTAGCGCAGCTTTAAGTTGTGCAAGTGCTAGATCAATTGTTGTCTTCTCAGCTTTTTGACGCATCATTGCTGGAATTGGCATTGAAAGTGAAACACCCAACTCATAGGTAACCTCAGTCGTATCTTCATCGATTGCCTTAATGGAATAAGAGCCATCCATACCGGTGAGAAGATCGGCGTCATCGAGTGAGAATGAAAGTTGCGCAGGAGCTTGGCTCCAGTCGTAATCTAAAATCACTCGATCTTTCATCATGCCGGCATCAATAGTCATCTTGACCTTGGTGGCTCGGCCTTGTTCATCCTTTGCAACGACCTCACTTGCCTTAATAGCGCTCGACCAGGTTGGATATTGGTCAAGGGCAAAAAGGGCGCCTTGGACATCGGCTAAAGGGGCATCGATCGTAATTGTTGAACTGCTCATATCGCTCATGGGCAAAGGTTACCCTCTTCCATAATCCATATTTCTCACGCTAGCGTTAACCCCATGAATGAAGTCACAACTCCCGCCCTTGTCCCATCGGCTACTGCTGGCAATCTAACGAATCTGATTGCAGAACGGGCATGGTTTGAGCCTGAGCGCATCACTATGTCTCGCCCACTCGGCGATGGATGGCAGAGCGTTTCTGCTAAAGAAGTTGATGAAGAAGTCCGAGCAACTGCCAAGGGATTAATCGCGGCTGGTATTCAAATTGGCGAACGTGTGGCAATCATGGCTCGCACCCGTTATGAGTGGACGATTCTTGATTTTGCAATTTGGTATGCAGGAGCTGTCGTAGTTCCAATCTATGACACATCATCTGCAGAGCAGATTGATTGGATTCTCAACGACTCTGCAACTGTTGGACTTATTGTTGAAACTCCAGCACTTCGTGAACTAGTTCAAACAGTTTTGCCTTCACATACTAAGCACCTCTGGACAATGACCGAAGATGTTCTTGCAGTGCTACGCAATGCTGGTGCTCAGGTTTCAGATGATGAAATTGAACGCCGTCGCGCAGCACTTGGTCCAGATACTCTGGCAACACTTATTTATACTTCAGGAACAACTGGAAAACCTAAGGGTGTTTCTCTCACTCATGGCAACTTCTTAGCTGAGTGCGGAAACGTTGTTCAAGGTGCAAGTGATCTGTTTTTAAAGCCAGGCGGATCAACTTTGTTGTTCTTACCTGTTGCTCACGTCTTTGGTCGCATGGTTCAAATCGGTGCAATTAATGCAGGCTTACATCTTGCACATTGCAGTGATCCAGTGGGACGACTACCAATTGATTTAGCATCATTTAAGCCAACTTTTGTTTTGGCTGTTCCTCGTATTTTCGAGAAGATTTACAACGGCGCAGAAGCTCGCGCAGAAGCTGCTGGTAAAGGAAAGATTTTTAGAAAGGCAGCAGAAGTGGCAATCGCTTATTCAGAAGCGATGGATAAAAAGGGAATCTCTCCGCTTCTCACACTCAAGCACGGCCTCTTTGACAAATTGGTTTATTCAAAGATTCGCGCAGGTATGGGCGGACGTGTTGAAGCTGCTATCTCAGGTGGTGCACCACTGGGTGTGCGCCTAGGTCATTTTTATCGTGGCGCTGGCGTCACAATTTTGGAAGGTTACGGATTAACTGAAACAACTGCAGGGGCAACGTTGAACTTAACTGGTGCCCATCGCGTTGGTTCAGTTGGTCGCCCAATCCCTGGAACTTCAATCAAGATTGCCGAAGATGGAGAAGTTCTTATCCGTGGAGCAATTGTTATGCGCGGTTATTGGCAAAATGATGCCGCTAATGCTGAAGTTTTCGACTCAGAGCACTGGTTTCAAACAGGTGATCTTGGAAAACTCGATGATGAGGGCTTCCTCTATATCGTTGGCCGCAAAAAGGAACTCATTGTTACTGCAGGTGGAAAGAACGTTGCTCCAGCCGTACTAGAAGATCGCTTGCGTGCACACCCACTAGTAAGTCAGTGCATGGTCGTTGGCGATAATCAACCATTCATTGCCGCACTTGTGACTATTGATCAAGATTCTCTTAAGGGCTGGGTTACAAACAATAAGAAGGAAGGTGCTTCATTGGCTGACCTTGTAAATGATCCCGATCTAATCGCTGTGGTACAGACTGCAGTTGATGAAGCAAATAAGGCAGTGAGCAAGGCGGAATCAATCCGCAAGTTCACTATTTTGACAACTGATTTCACGATCGCTGCTGGACATTTAACTCCGAAACTTTCACTGAAGCGACATGTCGTTGCGAAGGAATTCGCAAAGGAGATTGACCAGCTCTTCACAAAGTAATGATGTGAGCCTCACGCAGCGGGTAAAACTCGCACAAGAGCTCCACGATGGCATAGCCCAAGATCTCGTGGGGTTGGGCTATGGGTTAGATGCTCTGTTGTTTCAAGAAGACGATGAAGTTAAACGCTCTGCGCTGCGTTCTGTGCGCTTTGATATCAATATATTGATAGATAAAGTGCGTAGTGAGATCTTGGAACTTCGCACGCAGCCAGATGAGCATGAATCACTCGAATCTCAACCTGAGTTGGCATTTGAACTCACTAAAGTTTTCAATGAAATTATTAGCAATGTAACAGAGCATTCACGGGCAACTCGTCTTGAGATTTCCTTTAGTGATAATGGAATTGGTGGGGCTCAAGCAAAAAATAATCACTACGGATTGCAAGGAATCTCTGAGCGCATTACAGCACTCGGTGGACATGTAGAAGTCCAATCAGATTTCACCGGAACTAACCTTGTAATTTCACTGGATTTGCTAGCGCCATGAGTAAATTACTTATTGTCGATGACCACGCACTTGTGAGAGAAGGATTAAAGCGAGCTCTTGCACATGAGGGCTTCAGCCAGATTACAGAAGCCTCTTCTATTGCCCAGGCCCGTGCTGGGATTGCCGCCTCACAGCCAGAAGTTGTAACAGTTGATATCAATCTGCCAGATGGCAGCGGCTTCGAACTAGTACGTTGGATTCGAGGCATTTCACAAGACATGGCAATTGTGGTCTTAACCCTTAACAATCATGAGAATTACATACGCGCTGCAATGAAAGCTGGTGCAAGTGCCTTCGTTTCAAAATCTGAACCAATTCCTGCACTCATTGCAGCGATTAAACATAGTCTCATCACCCCCTTAAGCTTTAGCGCCCAGGGTTTAGAGAAACTCTTTAACAATACCCACAACACGTTGACTGCCCGTGAATTTGATCTCCTTGTGCAATTGGAACAAGGTCACACTACTGCCCAGATATCCAAGAGCTTATTTATAAGTCCAGCCACAGTTAAGACACATTTAGCATCCATCTATCGCAAATTAGAAGTTACTAATCGAACTGCGGCAATTCATGCCATGCGTGAGCAAGGTTTATCTAGCAAGTAGTTCAGAAAACTTGCCAGCCCAAATCTGCCAGCGCCACTCCTTTTCAATCCACGCTCGTCCTGCACTACCCATAGAATGGCGCAGATCTTCATCTAATAGAAGTTCGATAGATCTTTTAGCTATTTCCTTTGTGTTAGTTCCATCAACTACAAATCCTGTTACGCCCTCAATGACTGCGTCCGGTGCCCCACCAGATGCACCAGCAATGACTGGTAAACCACAAGCACTAGCCTCAAGATAAACAATTCCAAGGCCCTCGACTTCTAAACCAGCAAATCTTGATCTAGATGGCATGGCAAAGAGATCGCCCACGCAGATATAGCCAGGGAGATCTTTGTATTGAATTCGACCAATGAAACTAATGTTTTTCTGCAGCGAATGTTTAGTGACTAGTTTTTCTAAGTGCGCTCTATAAGGACCTTGGCCCACAAGTAACAGGTGGGCATCTGGAACTTGCTTAAGAATCAGTGGCATAGATTCGATGAGAAAATCCTGCCCTTTACGATGTACAAGTCGGCCCACGCTAACAATGACTTTCTTTTCACTCAATCCCAAAGATTGACGTAAAGCAGTTGCATCCAGCGCCCTGAAATGTTCAACATCAATTCCTGGCGCAATCTTTTGCATGGCAGCTGCACTCTTTGAGGTCAGCGCCTTTGAGATTGCCACACGAGTGAATTCACCAAGGTAGGTCAAAGAATCAGTAGTCGATCCAATACGACGCAAAATCAGATTAAATGGAAAGGTTTTTGCCCACCAGACTTCATGCCCATGGGTCAGTGCAACTATGTGTTGTGCTCCGGCTTTGCGCAGCGTTGATGACATCCACGCTAGTGGCGCAGCTGCGCCAAAAGCTACAGTTCTAATTCCATGCTGACTAACAATGCCTGCAACTGCGCGATTAACACGCGGTGTTGGAAGCAGTATTTTTGCTCTGTCTCTGATTACTTCAACACCAAAATTACGCAGCCATTCAGCGTCATATGGTGAGCTATTTTCTTGGGCCGATGTATAAACAATAATGCTCGATTTTGGTAGACGTTCAATTAAACCAATGATGAAGGTTTCGATTCCCCCGGCCCGTGGACCAAAATCATTAGTTACAAAGAGAGTTTTCTCAGAAACGGCGAGCTCCAACTAAAGGTTTTCTTCCAAGAGATCCGCTTGTAGTGATTTTCACACGCGAACCTGAACGAGGCGCATGAACCATCTTTCCACCGCCGATATACATTCCAACGTGTGAAACTGGGCGACCAAAAAATAGTAGATCTCCTGGCTTAAGGGCGTTGAGTGAAACCTTCTTACCCATCCGCGATTGAGCCGCTGATGAATGAGGAAGTGAGACACCTGCAGCCTGATAAGCGCGCATGGTCAATCCTGAACAGTCCCATGTCACTAAACCAGCTGCGCCAAATACATAGCG
>JBEGPY010000019.1:0-9823 GCA_041181205.1 Actinomycetota bacterium
ATCCAGTGACAAATGAACGAAGAACGATTTGACCGTACTGTGCATCAACCTTGTCTGGGTCTGCTAAGAAAACTCCTTGCAAGAATGGGCGTAGTACTCGCTCATACGTGGTTCCACAACCAGCTTTTCGCAGAGCTTGACCTAGAGATTGTTGACCTTTTATCTTAGAGAAAATAAATCGGGCAAAATTTACTTTCTCGCTCATAGAACCAGTCCCACGATGCAGCGCTGAAAACGGAGCACTACGTGGATCGCCGAGTGGTATTCGCTCACTTCCTAAACTGACCTCGATTACGCGCGGTGAAGGGATGAAGTCAATTTCATCAATAACATCAAGTTCAATAAGAGCTGGATATTTAGAGTTAATCAGCTGAAAACCACGATCACAGATATAGCCATCAATGTGATCACTTGCTACACGCCCACCAGCACGATCACTGGCTTCAATGACAGTTACAGATCGACCCGCGTTTTGCAGTTGAATTGCAGCGCTTAACCCGGCTAAGCCAGCTCCAACAACTAGGACATCACTTTTCTTAGACATCAAGTGCGTTATTTCGTGCCTGATCAATAATTTGTGCAACTAATAGCGCATCATCATTTGAAATTGGCCATGGGTTTGTGCCAGCTATTGCTCCAGCTACCAAGGTATAGAAGATTGCGTAGTTGCCGTCTTCTCCAACAATTTCTTCAATGTCATCTCCGCGGTGAATGAAAGTCTTTGATTTTGTTGGCACATCCCACTTGCCCCTCATCGGAATTTTCCCACTTTTGAGCAAACTCTCTTGTGGATCTAAATCATTGATAACTAAAGCGCCTTTGCTTCCTAGAATACGGATGCGTGGACCTGGTGCTCCTACTACGACACTTGCAGAAAGAATAGAAAGAACACCAGAATCATGTTTTAGAACCAAAACAGCATCATCATCGGCGCCTCCACGAATTCTGCGAACTGTGGAAGTAACTAACTCTGCTTTGCCAAACCAATCTATGGCCGTTGAAATCAGATGCGGCTGCAAATCAAGTAACTGTCCCCCGCCATCGGCTGCGCTCATATTTTCACGCCATGAAGATTTATTGAGTTCAGGGCGAAAGCGCTCAAATCTAGAATCCATTCGATGAATAGTTCCTAATACCCCAGATGCTAAAACTTTCTTAATTGTTAATGAATCACTATCCCAGCGACGATTAAAGAAAGTTGAAACTGGAACTCCTGCCTGCTCTCCTGCAGAGATGATCTCCGCAGTTTCAGCAAGGGTGCGTCCCATAGGCTTGTCTACAACAACAGGTATGCCAGCGTTAATTGCGGCGTATGCGTGTTCGGCATGGACAAGATTAGCTGATGCAACAACCACTAGATCAAGTTTGTGAGCGACTAACTCTTCAATAGTTGAAACTACTTTTACATCCGGAAAATCTGCTACAGCATGACCTGCTCGTTCGGCATTGCTGGTCTGAATCACAACAACGTCATACCCACACCCTTTAAGCAAAGGCGCATGGAAATAACGTCCTGCTAATCCATATCCAGCAATGCCTACATGCATTAGCTCTTTATATCTTCATGCTGGAGTTTTGAAGGCCACCAGATCTTTGGGCCAATTTCATGGACCAGAGCTGGGACCAAGATTGAGCGAACAATGATGGTGTCTAGAAGAACTCCGAATGCCACAGCAAAACCTAGTTCGGCAAGAGGCACCAATGGCAGCAAACCAAGGACGGCAAAGGTTGCAGCAAGAACAACACCAGCAGACGTAATTACTGCGCCAGTGACTGTTACGCCCTTGATAATTCCCGCACGAGTTCCAATCTTTGCACTCTCTTCCCGCACTCGTGTCATCAGGAAGATGTTGTAGTCGATTCCTAAGGCCACCAAGAATATGAAGGCAAAGAGTGGGAATGAATTATCGCCTCCGGCAAAGCCGAAAATATGATTAAAGACAAGGGCGCAAACACCAAGAGTTGCAAAGTATGAAAGCAACACAGTTCCTAGAAGAACTATGGCACTTAAAATACTACGCAATAGTAATCCAAGGATAATTGTAATAACAACTAAAATAATAGGAATGATGGTCTTGTTGTCCCTGTTGTTTGCAGTGCGAACGTCAAAATAAACGGCACTTGTTCCACCAACTAATGATGTGGCATCTGCGGCGTGTGCCAACTCGCGAATCTTTGGAACTTCATTTCCAGCTTCAACGCTATCTGGAGCCTTATCTAAAGTCAGATTCAAGATAATCTTGTTATTAACAATCTTTACTGCCTTAGTCACTGGATCAACTAAAGGAGCAATATCTGTCACACCTGGCGCTGCCTTAAGCACTGCAGTAACGGCCTCTATTTTATCGGCCGCTATGACAACTTGTGTCGGGTCGCCTTCTCCACCAGGGAAGTGATTGACAAGTAACTTCTGACCAACAACAGATTCTGGATTGCCAGTAAATGTGTCGACAGTACCAATACCATCAGCCTTGAGCGTCGTTGAGGCAAAAGATAGAAGTAATAGAACAGAGCCCGTAACAACCCATGCTTTGCGAGGATTGCGACCAATTCCATTTGCCAGCTTTGACCAAGGACCACTCATCACATGGTCATCTCCATCAAAGAGTGGACGGCGTGGCCAGAAAATCCATCGACCAAATACCAAGAGAAGTGCGGGCAGCAATGTGAGAATAGTGATCATCGAGCACACAATTCCAATTGCTCCAACCGGACCTAGACCAGCAGTATTTGTTAACTGGCTAAAGAGCAAAATGAGAAGTGAGATAGAAACTGTTGAACCTGAGGCAAGAATAGGTTCCCACACTCCCTTATATGCACTCTTCATTGCATCAAAACGGCTCTCATGAAGGTGCAGCTCTTCGCGATAACGAGCGATAAGCAAGAGTGCGTAGTCAGTCGCCGCGCCAATTACTAGAACTGAGAGGATTCCCTGCGATTGCCCATCGACATCAATGATGTTGTTCTTAGCAAGTAGATAAACGATTCCCCCTGCAGTGCTTAATGCAAACAATGAAGACAAGAGAGGAATAATCCATAGGATTGGGGATCGATATACCAAAATCAAAATCAGAGCAACTACGCCAAGTGTTGTTAAAAGCAAAGATGAATCCAGAGTTCCAAATGCACTAAATAGATCGCCCAATAGTCCACCCGGGCCAGTTACGTAGTGAGTAAGACCATTGGCTTCAGCGATAGGTTTGATATCAGCACGAAGTGCAGCTACCACCTCAGGCAAAACTGGCTTGTCATTTGATAAAACTTTGGAGATGGCATTTCCATCAAGTGGGATATTTGCCAAAATCGCTTTGCCATCTTGAGAAGGAAATACAGTGATTTGCTGTCCTGGGGCTAAGAAATCAGAGATCTTTGATGACGTTCCATCCAGTGTTAAACCGCCAACTGTTGCCATGTGATCATTAATCGCCGCAAATGTCTGCGGAGTTGTTTTACCTTCAAATAAAATCAAAGTAGGAAAATTGAAACTGTCTTTGCCTGAAAAAGTCGCAATGACGTCAGCAGCCTTTGTGGCTTCAGCACCTTTAGGAAGGAATGAAGAGTTATTGTTCTCTTGAACCGAGGACAGTTTGCCGAATAGAGGTCCGAATATGCCTGTTATGCCAAACCAAACGATTACTACTAATAGTGCGATTGCAAAGGGCTTACGGGATTTTTGAATTGACTGCGTGGACATGATGAAGGCGGCCTTTCCTAGACGTCTCATATGGCTTGAATTGGTAAGGAGGCAAGCCTACCTTTAGGCTAACGATGTGCCCGTTGGAACCCAGCCTAGCCAGAGTGCTATTGCCCTCACCCGCCACGGCCTGATTGATTATGATAAGGCGTGGCACATGCAACGCACTATTCATTCTGAAGTGGCTGAAGGAATTCGGCCCAATACTTTGCTATTACTCGAGCACCCATCGGTTTACACAGCAGGCCGACGAACTTTAGATTCAGAAAAACCTTCGGATGGAACGCCTGTTATTGAAGTTGATCGCGGTGGAAAAATAACATGGCATGGACCAGGACAACTTGTAGGCTATCCAATCGTGAAACTTTCCCAACCGCAAGAACTTGTTGGCTTTGTCCGTGAAATTGAACGCGGGCTGATAAATGTTTGTGAAGATTTAGGGATCAAAGCAACATGCGTTTCGGGTCGCTCTGGCGTTTGGGTTATTGATGACATGGGCGATCGCAAAATAGCTGCCATTGGTATCCGCGTGAGCAAAGGTGTAACAATGCATGGCTTTGCACTCAATGTCTGCCCCGATCTCAGTGCCTTTGATCAGATTATTCCCTGCGGAATTGCAGATGCTGATGTGACTTCTATTTCTAGAGAGCTTGGCCGTAACATAAGCATCGAAGAAGTTTCTCCAACAGTGGAGCGACATATTTTTGAATCATTAAAGAAGGTGTGCGCATGACACTTGCCCCTGAAGGTCGCAGATTAATCCGCATTGAAGCCCGTAATGCCGCAGTTCCTATTGAGCGAAAGCCTGAATGGATTAAGACCAAGGCACATATGGGACCTGAATACACACGGTTGCAAAGCCTAGTTAAATCAGAAGGCCTGCACACAGTTTGCCAAGAGGCAGCTTGCCCCAACATCTTTGAGTGCTGGGAAGACAAGGAAGCGACATTTTTAATTGGTGGCGATAAGTGCACACGACGATGTGATTTTTGCAATATTGATACGGGCAAACCTGATGCCCTAGATCGTGAAGAGCCACGCAAGGTGGCCGAATCAGTTAAAGCAATGGGACTTAAGTATGCAACCATCACTGGCGTTACACGCGATGACTTACCTGATGAAGGTGCTTGGCTCTATGCTGAAACAATTCGCAAGGTGCACGAGCTAAATCCAGGCACAGGTGTTGAAATGTTGGCTCCTGATTTTCACGCAAAAGCACACCTGCTCAATGAGATCTTTGAAACTCGCCCTGAGGTCTTTGCCCATAACTTGGAGACTGTCCCCCGTATTTTCAAGCGAATTCGTCCAGCATTTACTTATGAAAAATCCTTAACTGTTATATCTATGGCCCGTGATTTTGGCTTGGTTACCAAATCAAATCTCATCCTCGGTTTGGGAGAAACTCGAGAAGAAGTTACTCAAGCACTCGTTGATTTACACGATGCAGGTTGTGACTTAATCACGATTACTCAGTACTTACGACCAACGAGCCGTCACCATCCCGTAGAGCGATGGGTTAAACCTGAAGAGTTTGTTGAGCTCTCAAAAGAGGCCACAGATATTGGTTTCCTCGGTGTGATGAGCGGACCACTTGTTCGTTCCAGCTATCGCGCGGGTCGCCTCTATAAGCAGGCAACAGATGCGAAGGCAGCTCGTGGCTGATCTCGTTTATCCCCCAGTTATCGTAGTTATAAAGACTCTGTGGAAATATTTAGGACTGAATTTTGATTTTAGTGGCGAAGAGAATATCCCCCGAAAAGGCGGCGCAATTCTTGCTATCAATCATGTGAGTTATTTGGATTTTGCAATTACTGGCACCGCAGCCCTGCCTACTGGGCGCTTAGTTCGTTTCATGGCGAAGAAAGAGATCTTTGATAATAAATTAGCTGGCCCACTAATGCGCGGGATGCACCACATCAACGTTGATCGCAGTAATGGTTCGGCCTCATTTGTTGCAGCTTTGCGTGCACTCAAGGCTGGTGAGATAGTTGGAATCTTTCCTGAAGGAACGACTTCCACATCTTTTGAGATTAAGGAACTTAAATCCGGCGCCGTCAGATTAGCGATGGGTGCTGGCGTGCCGATTATTCCGACCATCATCTGGGGAAGCCAGAGAATTTGGACTAAGGGTATTAAGCGAAACCTCAAGCGCAATAATTTTCCTGTGACTGTGGTCTTTGGCGAGCCAATTCTTTATGAACGCGGAGCTGATGTTGAGCAGGCTGAGTTACATCTGCGGCAAACTTTGCTTTCAATGTTGTATCAGGTGCAAGAGAACTACCCTGATAGCCATGTGGGTCAACGTTGGGCTCCTGCCCGCCTTGGTGGAACTGCCCCTGCCCCACTAAACTAAAGACATGTTCACAAGAAAAGCTAAAGAAAAGAAGATCAAGACTCCACGTTTTCAAACCTTTCGTGATGCATATGCTGTCACTAAGCAGGTTAAGCCTTGGATTGGTATAGCCCTTGTCGCAATATTTCTGGTAACACTTTCAATAGGCATTGGCATCGGTATAGCGGTTGATCATCCAGTTTATGTTGGCTTTATTTTCACTCCACTTTCTTTTCTCATGACTCTTCTCTTCTTTACTCGCGTTGCAGGACGCGCTGCATATTCTTCAATTGAGGGTCAGATTGGCGCGGGCGCAAGTGTTTTGATGGCGATCCGCAAAGGATGGACCACAACTCCAGCTGTGGCAGTTTCACGTAACCAAGACATGGTCCACCGAAGTGTTGGTCGTGCCGGAATTGTTCTCACTGGTGAAGGCTCACCAAACACTCTTCGACAACTGATGCAGGATGAGCACAAGAAGACTGAGCGCTTTGCTCCTGGTGTTCCAGTCATTGAGGTAATTGTTGGCGATGGTGAAGGCCAGATCTCACTACGCAAACTACAAAAGCATTTGCAAAAGCAGCCTAAGAAGTTAACTGCCCATCAAATGCGCGAAGTTCGTGCTCGTCTAAAGGCAGTTGGTGGTTTGTCTATGCCAATTCCCAAGGGTCCGATGCCAACTCGTGCGCCAAAAATTCGCTAATTCATCTATAGATCAACGGATTGAAAGGTTAATTCTTTCTCCATCGTTTAGCTGTTGATCTGGCATGCCCTTGAGTACATGCACTTTTGCCTCACCGACCACAACCCACTCTCTATCTCCTGATCGCTTCACAATAGCTGTTAGCTCATCAACGCCTATAAGAATTGAGTTATCAGGAACGTGTAATAAAACCTTTGCCGCACTCTCTGGAATCCACCTAAAGAACTTATTAAAATGTGGGATCACACGAATCTCAGGAAGCAAGTTCAATCCTGCTGTTGGGGTTTTCTTCAGCAAGCGAAAGTTAGGAATATGCGCGCTCAGAACCATAGCTCCAGCGCTGCATCCGGCAAGTGATGCTCCGCTTTTCCAATTCTCAACAATTGCCGACCAGAGTGGTGTGTCAATGAGAACTTCTGCCAAATGATGTGGGTCTCCCCCAGACATATACATCAGGGCGCTATTTGCAACGGCATCAACATATTCTTGATTGAAAGCATCCTCACGTCTGTAGATTGGAAGATACTTTGCTTCCACGCCAATAGCTTTGGCCTGTCTTAGCCCAAGTTCTTTCCAGTATTCCAAACGATCATCACTTTCACGACCAGCAGCTGTTGGAATTTGTAGATATCTGGCTTCTTTTCCGTTCTTCACACCATCTTCAACAAGTGATTTCTCAAAGGCAGCCATCGCAGGTAAGTACTCCCCCGAACCAATCAGCGCTAGTGAGCCATTCATTTGATAAGTGTAAGCGCGTTTAACTTCATTGGATCAAAAACCCTTTAACTTCTTGTCAACACCGATCCACTTAAGCGCTCATGGATTCCACGGCCGTTCTGATCAAAAGTAACTGCAGTGACAACTAGAACTAAAAATACTGTTCGAATCAGTGCTTGAGGTAAAGAGATTGCCCCTCCATCTTCAAAGCGAATGACCTTCATCCCAAAGAGACGGTGGCCCAGAGTTGCTCCTTGTAGGGCGGTGAGCATCCAGACTTCTACAAAGAACAACATCAAGACGGAGAGAGAACTATTGGGGTTCATCTTGTTAACGCCCCCACTGAGCGCGGCCACAATCGCATAACAGGCCAACCAATCCAGGGCCAGGGCGCCCATGCGGCGGCCATATGTGGTTCGAATGAATGGGTAGCTCATGGGCCTAAGCCTAACGCCCTTTAAATTCTTAACATGGATGTAACAGGGCGGTTAGGCCATTTCCCCTTCTGCGACTTATTCTTGGGGCACGAAGCAGAGAGCTCAAAGTCGAGAAAATCTGCGCTGATACACCTTTTATGTATCCATGTGAATTGGGAGAAGCATGTTTAAGAACTCTGCAGAGATTTTTGCATATATTAAGAAGGAAGACATAAAGCTCGTTGACGTTCGCTTTACTGATCTTCCTGGTATTCAGCACCACTTCAACGTTCCTATTGAATCATTTGATGAGGCAGTCTTTACTGATGGTCTGATGTTTGATGGTTCATCAATTCGCGGTTTCCAGTCAATCCATGAATCAGATATGAAACTGCTACCAGTTCCAGAATCTGCATTTATGGATCCATACCGTAAAGAGAAGACTCTTGTCATTATCTTCTCTGTCCACAACCCAGTTGATAACTCACCATATAGTCGTGACCCACGTGGTGTTGTTGCAAAGGCAGTTGACTTCATGCGTGCACAAGGAATTGCTGACACAGCATTCTTTGCACCAGAAGCTGAATTTTATGTTTTTGATCGTGTTCGCTTTAAGACTGATATCAACACTGCTTACCATGAGATTGATTCATATGAGGGTGCTTGGAATACAGGAATTAAAGAGGATGCTGATGGAACTCCCAACCGCGGATACCGCACTCGCATCAAGGGTGGATATTTCCCAGTATCACCAACAGATCAATTTGCTGATCTTCGCGATGAGATGGTTATGCAACTTGGAAAAGTTGGCCTTCTTGTTGAGCGCTCACACCACGAAGTTGGTACAGCAGGTCAGATGGAAATTAACTATCGCTTCACAGATATTTTACATGCAGGCGATGAGTTAATGAAGTTTAAGTACGTAGTTCGTAACACTGCATGGCAGGGTGGAAAGACTGCAACCTTTATGCCAAAGCCACTCTTTGGTGATAACGGTTCAGGTATGCACGTTCACCAATCACTCTGGAAAGATGGAAAGCCATTGTTCTTCGGTGATGGTTATGGCGATCTTTCAGACATGGCCCGTCACTATGTCGGTGGTCTTCTCAGGCACGCACCGTCACTACTTGCTTTCACTAACCCAACTGTTAACTCATACCGTCGCTTGGTCCCAGGATATGAAGCACCAGTAAACCTTGTTTACTCAGCCCGTAACCGCTCGGCCTGTATCCGTATCCCAATTACAGGATCCAATCCAAAGGCAAAGCGCATCGAGTTCCGTTGTCCAGACCCATCATCAAATCCATATCTAGCATTTGCTGCGATGTTGATGGCCGGTCTTGATGGAATCATCAACAAGATTGAACCACCTGCCCCAGTAGATAAAGATTTGTATGAATTAACTGGCGCAGAAGCAGCAGCTATTCCACAAGTACCAGGATCACTTGATGAAGTACTCAACAACCTAGAGCGCGATCATGAGTTCTTGCTCAAGGGTGGAGTATTTACTAAGGATCTCATCGAGACATGGATCGAGTTCAAGCGCAAGCAAGAAGTTGATTATGTTCGCTTGCGTCCACACCCAGCTGAGTTCGAGCTGTATTACGACATCTAAGCAATATGTAATGAAATAAGTCCGTTATAACAAAGCCCGCCCCTTAAAAGGCGGGCTTTGTTGTGTCCGCTTCAAGTAGATTAAGACCATGTTCATCGATGTATTGATCGCAACCTTCTTCTTTTTGGTCGGCTTGGAAATCAAACATGGTCTTAAGGATTTTCGCTCGGCAATAGTTCCCATTATCGCTGCATTAGGTGGAATGCTTTTCCCAGCACTCATCTTCTTAGGCATTAATCCTGGCTCGCACGTATGGGCAACTGCGATGCCAACTGATATTGCGTTGGCACTAGGTGTCTTGTCATTACTCGGCAAACGAGTTCAGCCGCAAGTACGGCTCTTTTTG
>JBEGPY010000020.1:0-9585 GCA_041181205.1 Actinomycetota bacterium
CTTCGGTTTCGTTGCAACGCTCGGTGCATTAACAGCAATTGTCTTAATGCGCGCACTTGCAAGCGTGTCGCAGATATTTATTTTGATACTAATCGCTCTTTTCTTGGCAACAGGCCTCAATCCTGCAGTTGAAGCTCTTCGCCGTCGCAATATGTCGCGCACGACCGCAGTGACCATTATTTTTACTTCAGTTATAGCTTTCGTAATCTTTTTCGCACTGGTTGTGGCTCCACCTGTAATTTCGCAGGGAACGCAACTAATCAATAAGGCCCCTACTCTTTTAGCTGAACTAACAAATAATGCAACAATTAATAAGCTCAATGACCAGTATGGAATTATCGATACGCTACAAACTAAATTGAAGTCTGTAACATCTGATGGAACGCTATTGATTTCAGCATTTGGCGGCGTTATTGGTGTTGGTAAATCTGTTCTTTCAGGGTTTTTCACATTCCTAACAATCTTGGTTCTCACTCTCTACTTCATCACTTCCCTGCCACAGGCAGTTGATCTAGGACTTTCTCTTGTTCCTGCAAGTCGTCGTGAGCGTGTAGGCCACCTTACAAACGCCATCATTGCTCGAGTAGGTTCCTTTGTTGGTAGCCAAATAGTCATTGCCGCTATGGCTTCGGTATTTGTTTTTGTTCTCTCACTTGTGCTGGGACTACCTTCCCCAATTGCCATCGGTATGATCGTTTTGGTCTGCGGATTGATTCCATTAATTGGACACTTCTTAGGTTGTGGAATCGTCACGATAATCGCCTTAACCCAATCAATTGCTATTGGCGTTATTGCTTTTGTTGCTTACGTGGTTTACGTCCAAGTTGAAAACTATGTTGTAACACCGCGCATCATGAAAAGAACTCTGGCAGTACCTGGAGCAGTAACTATTATCTCTGCACTTATTGGTTCATCACTTTTGGGCTTAGTGGGTGGGTTACTTGCTGTGCCAGTGGCTGCTTCGATTATTTTGATTTTGGACGAGGTCGTAATCCCTCGTGCTAATAACTCTTAATACTCAAGAGGTAGAGCTTGTGCATCACCAGTAACAATGGTGTTGATTTCAGATAGCACGCGATGAACTGATGGTTCACCTAACCAAAGATGCTTTGCATCATCGATGGCAATAATCTTTAGCTTAGGCACGATGGCAAAACGCTCTCGCGCTGCATCTGGCTTCAAGTAATCATCATGCTCGGGCACAAGGGCGGTTATTGGCCGTGGATCACTATTCCAATACAAGAGTTCTTCATTAGTAGTTGTGCGAAGTGGTGGGCTAAGAAGAATGAGACCTTTGTGACGTGGATCTTTTGCATGGCGCAGGGCTAAATCTGTTCCAAATGACCAACCCACTATCCAAAGATTTTCTAACGCTAAAACATCGAAGCAATAATTAATCATTGCTTGAACATCTAAGCCTTCAGCACCTCCGTTATCGAATTCACCGGTGCTTGTGCCAGCCTCTGAAGTTGTTCCGCGAGTATTAAAACGAACAACGCTAATTCCAGCCATTGCCGGAAGTCGATTAGCGGCTTTCTTATAAACATGACTATCCATCATCCCCCCAGCTGTTGGGAGTGGATGCAGAGTTAAAATTGCCCCTTTTGATTGACCTAAGGGTGATGCGACTTCTCCGATTAAATCAACACCATCACTTGTAAGGACATGAAAAGGTGTGCGAAGGGCCGGCAACTCACTACTGGGTCTAATTATCTCGGCCATACTTCAAATCTTATCTTCACCCCAGTAGGCTTCCAACCATGGCTACTAAGCGCATTCCATCATTTGATTCTCATAATCCTGCAACCGGTGAGGTGGTTGGAACTTATCCAATAATGAGTGCCAAACAAGTCAGTGAAATAGTTGGACATGCGCGCAATGCCTCAGTGCAATGGCAATTGCTTGGCTTTGGCGGAAGAAAGAAAGTTCTACTTGCTTGGTCAACGCTCATCATTAAGCGCATTGATCAAATAGCAGCGTTGGTTTCACTTGAAACTGGAAAGCCTGTAGGAGATGCAAAGTTAGAAGTAAGTATTGCTGTGGGCCATATTGGCTGGGCAGCTCGCCATGCAGAAGAGATTATGCGCACTGCTCATCGTGCACCTGGCTTACTTTTATCTAATATGTCTGCGACCGTGCAACGCTCCCCCCTTGGAGTTGTCGGCGTAATTGGTCCATGGAACTACCCCATCTTCACACCAGTGGGTTCAATTGTTTACGCACTAGCTGCTGGAAATACTGTTGTCTTTAAGCCCAGTGAATACACACCTGGCGTTGGAATGTGGTTAGAGGAAAGCTTTAATGAAGTAGCACCCTTTGCTGATGTTCTAACAACTATTACTGGGTTGGGTGAAACAGGTGGAGCGCTGTGCACAAGTGGCGTTGATAAAATCTCATTCACCGGATCAACTAGAACTGCAAAAATTGTTGCTGCCCAATGTGCAACAACAATGACTCCTGTTGTTTTAGAGTGCGGCGGAAAAGATCCAGTCATCGTTGCTGCAGATGCCAATCTTGAGCGCGCAGTAGATGCAACTATCTGGTCTGCTATGGCTAATGCTGGGCAATCATGTATAGGCGCAGAGCGTGTGTATGTTGATGAAAGAGTGGCCGAAAAGTTCATTGAACTTGCAGTCAAACTAGCGAAGACTCTTCATGCAGGTGCACCTGGTGATGGAAATTATGGACCTGCAACTATGCCCTCTCAGGTTAAGGTCATTCAATCCCATATAAAGAGTGCAATTAAAGATGGTGCAAGTTGTGCATATGGTGGACCAGAGTCAGTCAAAGCTCCTTTTGTTCAACCAGTGATCTTGATTGATGTGCCAGAGGATTCTGCTGCAATGCGCGAAGAAACCTTTGGACCAATCATTATCATTAATCGTGTTAAGACCATGCGCGAAGCTATTGATCTCTCTAATGCATCTAGCTACGGATTAGGTGCAAATGTCTGGTCTAAGCGCCAAGGTAAGCGAATTGCCGCAGAGTTAGCCTGTGGAATGGTTGCTATTAACTCAACATTTTCATTTGCTGCAGTTGCTTCAGTGCCATTTGGTGGTGTGAAAGATAGTGGCTACGGACGTGTTCATGGGCCTGAAGGATTATTGGAATACACCTATGCCCGTACAGTCGTTCGTACTCGCTTTAATGTGCCGCTCAATCTTTTGAGTTTTAAGCGCAAAGCAAAAGAGGAAAACTTAGTTATTACTTTAACTCGCTGGTTAAAGGGACGCTTCGGTTAAAAACGCGGTGCGTTACGAGTTCTTTCAGTATTAGGACGTCGCTTATCTTTCTTTGCCCAGCAAGCGTTATGCCAATGACGTCGACTTTCTTCATCATCTTCTAGCCACGCAACTGTGTGTGGTGTGGCCATGGGAATTACTTGATCGCAACCTGGACAGCGATATGGTTTATTAGAACTTGATCCAGTTAACTTACGTACTATGTACATTCCTTCATGGTGTTCCTCAATAGTTTGACTTGAGGTAGAAATGTCGCGCTCATCACTTTTAGGCCGCTTGTTCTTGGGATAGTTTTTGCGCGGGCTCATAGCTCTATTTTCTCACATCAGATGCAGTAGTAGTATCTGAACGTGAATGTAATCGAGGTCAAAGGGCTAAAAAAGAGCTACGGCCAGGTGCATGCAGTGCGTGGAGTTGATTTATCAATTCCAGCCGGTGAGATCTTCGCTCTGCTTGGCCCTAATGGTGCGGGCAAAACCACCACAGTTGAAATCCTAGAAGGATTTAGAAGCCGTGATGCAGGCCAAATTTCTATCTTAGGTTTTGATCCCCAAACACAGGGACATGCTGCCCGCCAATGGCGTGATCGCATTGGCATTGTTTTGCAATCTGCCGCAGATGCTGGCGATTTAAGTGTTATCGAGACCATTGAACATTTCAGTGGCTACTACTCAAAGCCAAGAAATACCGATGAAGTAATTGCTGCAGTAGGACTAGAGAATAAAACTGGAGCGCTCATTCGCAATCTTTCAGGCGGCCAACGTCGTCGTCTCGATGTTGCTTTGGGAATCATTGGCAGTCCAGAACTTCTCTTTCTTGATGAACCAACGACAGGCTTTGATCCTGAGGCACGACGCGCATTTTGGGCTCTTATTGAGCAACTGCGCGGAGATGGAACAACAATCTTGCTCACAACACATTATTTAGATGAGGCTGAAGCCTTAGCCGATCGTGTGGCAGTAATTAATAACGGATTAATCATTGAAGTCTCAACCCCTGCCGAACTTGGTGGCCGCGCAACTTCTAAGGCTCTTATCTCTTGGCGTGATGGTGGCCAAGTAAAAACTGAGGAGAGTGATAATCCAACTTCTGTTGTTTCCCGTCTAACTACACAATTTGGCGGAGAAATTCCAGAGCTCTCTGTTACAAGACCTTCGCTAGAAGATATCTACTTAAAAATGATTGGGGGCGTTCATGAACAAGATACCTAGCGCCCTTAACTTAGGTATTCGCCGTGGTGGGCTTGAGATTAGACAATTTGCCCGCCAACGTGAATCAGTTGTATTCACACTTTTGTTCCCAGTTATTTTGTTGGCGATTTTTGGTTCGGTTTTTAAGGACACCATCGCCCCTGGGGTGACTTTTTCACAGTATTTTGTTGCAGGAATGATTGCTTCTGGTCTTGTTAATACTGGTTTTCAAGCATTAGCCATCACAATCCCCATGGAGCGTGATGTGGGTGGATTAAAGCGCTTGCGTGGAACACCTATGCCAGCCTCTAGTTATTTCATTGGCAAAGCAATCTTGATTGCCGCAAGCATGATTATCCAAATCGCACTTCTTTTTGGATTCGGTCTACTATTTTTTGGCGTTGAAATGCCAACTGAGCCAGGTAAGTGGATCACTTTCACATGGCTCGTACTGCTTGGAAGTGCATGCTCAACCGCACTCGGAATCGCTTTTTCAATTGTGCCAAAAAGCGGACGTGGAGCATCAGCGGTTGTCTCACCCATAGTTATCATTTTGCAGTTCTTTAGTGGCGTCTTTTTTGTTTTCACTCAACTGCCAACATGGATGCAGCAACTTGCGGCGATATTTCCTTTGAAGTGGTTGACACAGGGTATGCGTTCAGTATTTTTACCAGATTCATTTGCTGCCCAAGAAGTAGCAAAGTCCTGGGAAACCGGTCGCACCTTCCTCATCCTTGTTCTTTGGCTTGTTATTGGCATCTTTTTCTCAGTCCGCAAATTTAAGTGGGATCGCGATTAAGCGGGCATTAGGTCTAGTTATTGCGCTATTGATGGCATTAACTGCTGTGCCATCGAATGCGGCAACTACAAAAGCTACGCCTACCCCAACGGCAAAAACCACAGCTAAGCCCACGGCATCACCAAAAGTTAGCGCTAAAGCCACTGCAACTAAGAAAGCCGTTGTTAAAAAGAAGCCGCGCAAGAAGGTCTCGGTTTCACCTTCACCTAAAGCAATCTGGCCGCCCGAAGGATTTAAAGCCAATGGTGAAGTGTTTGCAAAGATTCCAAATGCAAAAGAATTAGTTGGAACGGCCTCAAATAGCAAGATTTTGACAGCACAGTTAGCCCAAAAGGTTGATGGTGTTGCAATCTGTGAAAAGTATTCATGTGGCGCGGTGCAGGTAGCCTCCCTTAATGGCTGCACAAGGTGGGAAATTAACGCAAAGCTAGTAGGCGAAACTTCAGCAACTGATAAAACTTTGAAAACTTTTGGAAGTATCCGCACTCTTGCCGGCCCAACAACTAATAAACAGATAACAACGATTCTACTTATTAGTCAGGAGCCACTTGAATTAAGACATGTGGTGACAAGTATTTCAGCAATCTGCCATCATGATTCAACTAGTGAAAAGATTCCAAGCACCACATACAAAACTTTTACAAACTAGCGATTAGCTCCTGGAACCCAAAGTTGGTCGCCGATCTCCTTATTTGCATATCGTGCCAAAACAAAGAGTAAGTCTGAACAACGGTTGAGGTATTTAGCAGTGAGCGGATTGACGCCCCCACCAAATGCGTGAATAGCTGCCCATGTGCGGCGCTCTGCACGACGAACTACTGTGCGGGCAACATGAAGGTGGGCTGCTGCAGGAGTTCCAGAAGGTAAAACGAAAGAGCGCAATGATTCGAGTTCTGAATTGAATTTATCAATTTGTTCTTCTAGATAAACAACTTGAGATTCCAATACGCGCAATGGCTCAAAAGCAGGTGAATCAACAACTGGTGTGCAAAGGTCTGCACCAACATCGAAAAGATCGTTTTGGATTCGCACTAACAATGCGCGCACTTCAGCTGGTAGTTCATCTGTAGCTAGTACAACTCCAATTGAAGAGTTGCCTTCATCGACGGTTGCATAGGCTTCAAGACGTGGATCGTTTTTAGATGTTCGGCTCATGTCTCCTAAGGAGGTAGTGCCATCATCGCCTGTCTTGGTGTAAATGCGCGTTAAATTAACCATGCCCGTAGCCTATAAGTAGACTGCGGCTATGGCATCTCACGACCGTTTCCGCGTAATTGGCGGTACCCAGCTGCGTGGTGAGGTCACAATTTCTGGGGCTAAGAACTCAGCTCTAAAACTTATGGCTGCCTCACTTCTAGCCACTGGCACAACCACTATCACTAATGTGCCAGAAATCGCTGATGTGGACATCATGGCCGATCTTTTGACTCGCCTTGGTTGCACAGTAGTCCGCGGACCATCTCAAGTAAGCATTGATGTACCACGAACTCCAGGACATCGCGCCGATTATGACTTAGTGCGCAAAATGCGTGCATCAATTAACGTCCTAGGACCTTTGGTTGCACGCGTTGGTGAAGCCGAAGTTGCGCTACCCGGCGGAGATGCAATTGGATCTCGCGGATTAGATTTTCATATTAAGGGACTTGAAGCCTTAGGTGCCAATGCACACATCGAACATGGTTACGTAGTTGCTCAAGCACCCAATGGATTAACCGGTGCAACGATAGATTTAGATTTTCCAAGTGTTGGTGCCACAGAAAACATTATGACAGCAGCAGTTTTAGCTAAAGGTGTCACAACAATTGATAACGCTGCCCGTGAACCTGATTTGGTAGATCTGGGTGAGTTCTTAATTTCAATGGGCGCAAATATTCAAGGTTTAGGTTCGCCAACTATCACCATCACAGGGGTTGCAGAGTTAAAACCAACTACACATGCAACCATTCCTGATCGCATCATCACGGGAACATGGGCTTTTGCTGCTGCAATGACACGTGGCGACATCACAATTCATGGAGCACGTGCTGAACATCTTGAATTACCACTTGAAAAACTGGCATCAGCTGGTGCAATTGTCACAACTACTGCAGATGGAATTCGAGTCCGCATGGATGTTCGACCACAATCAATTGATGTTGCAACGCTGCCCTACCCAGGTTTTCCCACAGATTTATTACCCATGGTTATTGCCCTTAACTCCATCGCAGATGGTCACTCATTAGTAACTGAAAACGTCTTTGAATCACGCTTTATGTTTGTTAATGAGCTCAGCCGTCTAGGTGCTCAGATTTCAGTTGATGGCCACCACGCTTCAATCGAGGGGGTTCCAGAACTTTCAGGTGCCCCAGTTGAAGCCCACGACATCCGCGCAGGTGCAGGCTTAATTTTGGCTGCATTAGTCAGTGAAGGTGAGTCAACAATTGAACAGGCCTTCCACGTTGATCGTGGATATCCAAATTTTGCGCAGCAGCTGCAGAGCCTAGGTGCGAAAGTTACTCGCGAATAATGGCAATTCCAGATCGCAACTTAGCACTCGAACTCATTCGTGTGACAGAAACTGCAGCACTTGCTGCGGCGCCATGGGTTGGTCGCGGAGAAAAAGACTTGGCAGATAAAGCCGCTGTTGAAGCAATGCGAAAAATGATTAACACAGTTGATATGACAGGTGTTGTTGTTATTGGTGAAGGCGAGAAAGATAACGCCCCAATGTTGCATAACGGTGAAAATGTTGGAAATCAACAGGGACCAGCATGTGATGTGGCAGTTGACCCAATCGATGGAACTTCACTAACAGCAAATGGAATGAATGGCGCAATTTCAGTTATCGCCCTAGCTCCACGCGGCACTATGTATGACCCAAAAACTTCCTTTTATATGAACAAGATTGCTACTGGACCACAAGCGGCTCACACAATCGATATCACTGCCACAACTGCTCAAAATATTGCAGCTGTTGCTAAGGCAAAGAATTTAGCAATTAGCGATATAACTGTAGTAGTGCTCAATCGGCCACGTCACGAACAACTCATTAAAGAGATCCGTGAATGTGGTGCCAGAATTCGCTTAATTCAAGATGGCGATGTTGCTGCAGCAATTGAGACTGCGCGCCCGAATACTGGAATTGATTTACTCATGGGAATTGGTGGAACTCCAGAAGGAGTAATTACCGCTGCTGCAATGATCTGCTTGGGTGGTGCCATTCAAGGCCAACTTCATATCGATGGGAAAAACTCTGGCCCAATTCTCACAACGCGTGATTTAGTCAATTCAGATGATGTTTTCCTGGCTGCCACAGGTATTACCGATGGAGAGCTAATCAAAGGGATTCGATACACCAGCTATGGCGCTATCAGCCAGTCAATTGTTATGCGAGGAAAATCTAAGACTGTTCGTGTAATCGAAACTGAGCACTACCTCAAGTAACTTACTTATTGACCGTCTCTGTAAGAATCGAAACACGATTATTTGAAACAGATACGAAGCCACCACTGACATTAAAATCAGTGGTGCTCCCATCTACAGATGTAATGCTTACGACGCCGTCGACTAGCACGCCAAATAGAGGTGTATGCCCAGTTAAAATCCCGAGGTCCCCATCTATTGTTCGTGCAGAGACAGAGGTTGCATCCCCTGACCACACGCGCTGTATTGGCGATACTAATTCGACTTTAAGCGTCATCTCTTTACTTACTTTCCAACACTAGCTGCAATTTCAGCAGCTCTTCGTTCAACGTCATCCAAGCCACCACACATAAAGAATGCTTGTTCTGGAACGTGGTCGTACTTTCCATCTGCAAGGGCTTCAAATGCTGCAATGGTTTCTGCAACAGGAACAAATGAACCATCAAGGCCTGTGAAGACCTTAGCTACGAAGGTATTTTGTGACAAGAAGCGCTGAATGCGACGAGCACGACCTACCAAAATACGATCATCTTCAGAGAGCTCATCGATACCAAGGATTGCAATGATGTCCTGGAGATCCTTATAACGCTGCAGGATCTGCTTAATGCGGTTAGCAACCTGGAAATGGTGCTCACCGATATAGCGAGGATCAAGAATACGTGAGGATGAATCCAGCGGATCCACAGCTGGGTAGATACCTAGCTCTGAAATCGGACGAGACAACACTGTTGTTGCATCTAAGTGGGCGAAAGTTGTGTGTGGAGCTGGGTCAGTAATGTCATCAGCAGGCACATAAATTGCTTGCATAGATGTAATTGAGTGACCACGAGTAGAAGTAATACGCTCCTGCAACTGACCCATTTCATCGGCCAACGTTGGCTGGTATCCCACAGCAGATGGCATACGGCCAAGCAGCGTTGATACTTCAGAACCAGCTTGTGTAAAGCGGAAG
>JBEGPY010000021.1:0-9463 GCA_041181205.1 Actinomycetota bacterium
GAGCGATAGTTCATTTTCTACATATCGCACTCTTGTTGATCATCCAGATCTTCCTGCTTATTTCTATGCATCTACTCCTGTAGAACAGTTAGGAAACCTCTTCTTAGGTTCACGTCCATCACGTCGCCCTGATGCAAGTAGTGGCCTTGGTTCATTGCGTGCTATTCCATGGGTATTCGGCTGGACGCAATCACGACAGATTGTTCCTGGCTGGTTTGGTGTGGGATCTGGCTTAAAGACGGCACGTGAGGCTGGCAAAACAGATGTGTTACAAAAGATGCAGAGTGAATGGCACTTCTTCCACACTTTCATTAGCAACGTTGAAATGACTTTGGCAAAGACTGATTTAGCTCTTGCTCGCCGCTACGTTCAAACTCTGGTTCCTCTGGTTCCTACAGAGCTTCACCACTTCTTAGATCAAATCCAAGCTGAGTTTGATTTAACTGTGGCTGAGATCTTGAAATTGACCAATAAGAAATCACTACTGGGAGATCAAGAGATCTTGGCTCGCACATTACAAGTTCGCGATGCTTACCTTTCACCTATCCACTTGCTGCAAATCAACTTGCTCAAGCGCGTGCGTGATGCTGGCGATTCAGCGGATCCACTATTGCGCAGAGCTTTGCTACTCACTATTAACGGTGTGGCAGCAGGACTTAGAAATACAGGGTGATTACCTTTCTGCAGTTATCCAAACAGTTTGGCTTTAGCTTTTTCAAACTCTCTTAACCAGCATTGCTGCGCCTTGTCCAACACCGATACATAGTGTGGCAAGGCCAAACTCTTGATCATCGGCACGAAGACGTGAGATTAAAGTTCCCAAGATGCGAGAACCAGAAGAACCTAAAGGATGACCAAGTGCAATTGCGCCACCTCGTGTGTTTACAATATCTATATCGATCTTTAACTCTTTAACGCAAGCCAGGGTTTGCGCGGCAAAAGCCTCATTTATTTCGATTGCATCGATATCTTTTATCTTCATTCCAAGACGATCTAAGAGTTTGTTGGTGGCAGGCACAGGCCCGATACCAAATTGATATGGACGGACTCCAGCTACGTCGAATCCAATAATTTCAGCGATTGGTTTTAAGTTAAATTTCTTGAGCGCACTCTCTGAAACTACTAGAGCTGCACTTGCTCCGTCTGACAGGGGAGAAGCCGTGCCTGCTGTAATCACACCATTTTCCGTAAAGGAAGGTTTTAATTTCTCAAGTGATTCATAGGTTGAATCACTCCGGATGGTTTCATCAATTGTTAAGTTCTTTGAGTGTGCTGAGGCAACAATTTCTGGGCCATAAAACCCAGATTGCCATGCTGCTAGAGCCAACTGATGTGAACGATATGCGAATTCATCACTTTCTTTTCTAGTGATTCCAAATTCCTTCGCCAACTTTTCAGTTGCTTCTCCCAATGAAAGTGTTGTTAATCCGCCATCATGTGATGCCATATTGGGATTTATAAATCGCCAACCGAGGGCTGTATCAAACATCGGTCCCGGTTTTGCCCATGCTTTCGATGGCTTTGCTGTCACCCACGGTGCACGAGTCATTGATTCCACACCACCGGCGATAATCAAATCTGCGCGACCACTAGCGATTGCATCTGATGCTGATGCGACAGCCTGCAAGCCTGATGCGCACAAACGATTTACCGTAAACCCTGGTACTTCAGCTGGAAAGCCTGCCAATAGCAGAGCCATTCGTGCGATATTTCTATTGTCTTCACCTGATTGATTTGCTGCGCCAAGAATTACTTCATCGACATCACTGGCTTTAATTGCTGATCGCTCGACAATCGATGACAGAGTCACAGCAGCTAAATCATCAGGACGTGCTTCTGCAAGTGCGCCGCCGTATCTACCGACGTGCGTTCTGACTGCATCGACAATGTAAGTTTTCATTAGCGTGACAGGAGAGCCTTCATCGCAGCAAGTAGATCTTCCGTTGGCTTTGAAGAAATTGATTTACTACGCCAACCCACGTATTGATCTGGGCGAACGAGAATTGCACCAGATTCATCTACTTCGCGTAGACGCGTCCAATCTTCATAGAGATCTGTGTATTCGCGACCGGGGCCAATGATGTGTGCATCAATCTCGACACCTAATTTTGCAGCAACTTCTTTTGCAGCATCTGCCCACTTTTCCCCAGAGATTCCGGTCAGAAGTGTGAACTTTCCTTTACCGGAAATATCTTTTGTACTCACTTTGTATCCACCACGTCCAAGCCAAGCATGTGGAAGACGTGCACCTGGCCATGTTGTTGGGTGGTAATAGAGTTCAGGATCGCGATCCTTCTTAGGTTCAGGCGTTCCATCCTTAACAACCGCGTTTGATGCATAGCGCTGTCCGAGTTCTACACCATGAGCATTGAACTCATAATCTTTAAGCTCTAGTGCGATCTTTAGTTCTGCGCGGCGCTTTGCACCTTCTGGAGTGTTATCGCGACGCGCATCGATATTTGCCTGCATAACCTTTGGATCATTTGAATCAAGGATTCCCAGTGCCTGCAAGATGGCACCGAACTCTTCAATGCTCTTATTAGCGCGCAACACAATCTGTTGAGCGATAGGTGCACGCTCTTGTGTGTAGCTATCTAGTAGCGCAGAGCCTGCTTTGTCCTTAAGAACTAATGCAAGTTTCCAAGCTAGGTTGTAAGCATCTTGGACAGATGTATTTGAACCTAGTCCATTTGAAGGTGGATGGCGGTGTGTGGCATCTCCCATGCAGTAAACGCGACCATTACTCATTGCAGTTGCATACATCTTGTTATTGCCCCAAACAGATGTCGAAACGATTTCTACATCTAATTCTGGAGCGCCAACTAAATTCTTCACTAAGGCAATTGCCATTTCATCTGTCACAACCGGTGTTGGCTGGTTGATGTCATAACCCCAGACAATAAGCCACTCATCCCATGTGCGCACCATGCGAACAAGTCCGAGTCCGATTCCACCGATTGTTGATCCTGGCTGTAATACCCAATACAAAACACTTGGTCGGTGGGCTACGTAGCTAGATAAGTCGGCTTTGAAAACAATATTCATTGAGCCTGCAATATCCATCTGGCCTTCCATAGGAAGTTTTGCTAACTCTGCAACCTTGCTTCGTCCACCATCTGCACCAACTAAATACTTACTGCGGATTGTGTATTCAGTTCCGCTCATACGATCTAGAACTGTGGTTGTCACACCTGTTTGATCTTGAACAAAGCTTATAAATTCAGAATTGAAGCGAACCTTTGATCCAAGCTTTGCTGCTTGTGATAGCAAGATTGGTTCAAGTAAATCTTGGGGAATATCGCAATTTTGAGTTGGACTTGCCATTGTGTAATCGGCTTCGCGCAGTGGATGAACTCCCCATGTGCGAACACGGCCAATCTCTTCACCCGTTAATGAAGTACAAAAAACTGTATCGCCCATCAGCTCGTGGGGAACTGCCTTTTCTAATACGTTTTTCTCAACTCCGAAATCACGGAAAATTTCCATTGCGCCCTGGTTGGTTATATGAGCACGTGGCGTATTTGCTGTCCACTGATACTTTGTTATAACAATGTGATCAACCTTGTGTGAAGCAAGTCCGAGTGCAGTGGTTAATCCCGCAGGCCCAGAACCAACAACTAGGACATCAGTTTCGACATTAATTGAGTTCACTTACTTGCTCCTTTTATCTATGATTGTTGCATCCGTTTTTTCTTGTACTTCTTCCAAACTTACTCCCTCTGCTAACTCACGCAACAGGAATCCATCCATAGATGTATCCATTACGCAGAGGTCGGTTATAACTCGGTGTGCTACTCGTTTGCCCGTCAGGGGCAGAGTGCACTTGCTCAAGAGCTTGGGAGTTCCATTTTTTGATACGTGCTCTGTAAGAACAATTATGCGCCCGGCGCCATGAACTAAGTCCATCGCCCCACCCATGCCCTTGACCAACTTTCCGGGGATGATCCAATTGGCAAGGTCTCCTTCGGATGAAACCTCCATCGCTCCCAAAATCGCAACATCTACTTTGCCGCCGCGAATCATTGAAAAAGAGCTTGCTGAATCAAAAAAGGATGCACCAGGAAGGGCTGTAACAACCTCTTTACCCGCGTTAATTAAATCTGGATCTACTTGATCTGGGTATGGATATGGACCGACTCCGAGTAGTCCATTTTCAGAGTGCAAAATTACAGAGATTTCTGGGTCAAGATAATTAGGAATTAACGTTGGTAGTCCGATTCCTAGGTTTACATACTCGCCATTTCGTAACTCTTGAGCGGCACGTTTAGCTAAATCTTCGCGGGTCAGTGTCATCGCTATCCACGACTTCTAACTGTGTACTGCTCAATTCCTTTTAAGGCGCTTTGTTCTTCAGTTAATGCAACAACTCGTTTAACATAAATTCCAGGCAGGTGCACACAATCTGGTTCAATTTCTCCTGCTTGAACTATCTGTTCTGCCTCGACGATTGTTATTTTGCCTGCCATTGCTGCAACCGGATTGAAATTTTTTGCAGTTTTTCTAAAGACGCAATTTCCTTGAGTATCGGCAATATATGCACGCACTAATGCAAAATCAGTCGTGATGGACTTTTCCAGAATGTATTCCTTATCATCAAAAGTACGTGATTCGCGCGGTTCGGAGTACTTAAGCACATTTCCTTCATGATCAAATTGAGTTGGTAGTTGTCCCGTTTCAACGAAGGTACCAACTCCTGCTGGTGTGTAAAAGGCAGGTATTCCTGAACCACCTGAACGCATTTTCTCAGCCAAGGTTCCTTGCGGTGTCAGCTCTAATTCAATTAAGCCTGACAAGTACTGTCTTTCAAACTCTTTATTCGTTCCTATATAGGAAGCTGTAACGTGGCGAATCCGACCTGCTTCAAGGAGAATCCCGAGCCCACCACCATCTACCCCACAGTTATTTGAAACAATCGATAAATCCTTGCTTCCCTTGCGCAATAGCGCAGTGATTAAAACGTTTGGCACACCCACAAGGCCAAAGCCACCAACAGCAATGGATGAGCCATCAACAATATCCTTGATCGCTTCATCAGCACTATCTATGAGTTTATTAAACATTTCTTATGCCTGCACCAATACGAAGTCATGATTAAGAAGTAGATGTCCATCGGCTTGCTTTTCAAATGTTTTAATAAGCGAGCCTTTAACTCCAAAGACAGTGTCGCTATCTAAGTACTTAGACTCTTTATCAAATATATGTGTTGTAACCGATCTAAATCCTGTCGCTTCAACAATCGCGTGAATATGTGCTGCTCGCCATTCATGGCGATTAACAGAGCGAAGCATCTTGCCAACAGGACCATCATTTGGAATTGGATACGGAACTGGGCGAATTGTTTGAAACTCATATGTTCCATCTGCTTCTGAGGTAAAGCGACCTCGAAGGTTTCCACTTACTTCAGTTGATTCTTGAATGTCATAGAGACCATTGGCATCTGTTTGCCAAACATCAACGACTGCGCCGGCAATCGCTTTGCCATGAATATCTAACACTCGACCACGAACAGTTGCTGGTTCGCCTTCAGTAAGTGATCGTTGAATGATTGAATCACCATTTTTCATAAATGGTGAGTTCTGAACATGGAAGGGACCCAAAATTGTAGGTTCAGTTGCTAAGTCATTTCCCTTTGAGTGATTGATTAAATCAACCAAGCTAGATAGACCCAGGGTATCTGAAAGTAAAATGAACTCTTGGCGCACTTCGGAGCACATATCGCCAGAGTCAGTTAAGAACTTAATCCCGGCAAACCATTCTTCATCTGTTAAATGAACTTCTTTAGCGAAAGCATGAAGATGTTTGACTAGAGATTCCATGATCTCTTTTAATCGTGGATCTGATGTTTTGCTAAAACTAGCAATAACCTCTGCAGTTAGATCATCTTGTGTTGTTGCCATGCTCAGCCTTCTCTCTTTTTGGAAATGAAATATCGTGTTGGAAAGAGTGAAACTTTGTCTCGAGTTATTAAGCCCCACAACCCACGTGGTGCAAGGAGTACGGACAAAATTGCCACAACACCTAAAATAATGAGATAAATAGAACCGTAATCACGCAAGCGCTCTTGAAGAAAGAAGAAAAGAATTGCACCAAGAATTGGACCTTCAATTGTTCCAAGACCGCCAACGACAACGATGAAAATCATGATTGCGCTGTAATTAACGCTGAAGATGTCATCTGGTTGCACGCGTAAATTAGTTAGTGCAATGAGTGAACCAGCTGCTGCAAATCCCATAGCAACAACGACGAAAACAGTTCGTTGTGCAAGACTGACGTTAACACCTAGTGTCCCGGCAGCTGTCGCATCATCTCGAATAGCAGTGAGTGCGAGTCCTAGTCGGCTACGCATCAAAAGGAAAGTTCCTAGCAAGATTACAACGCTAACTGCAAGGGCTAATAGATAGACCATCTTGATTCGATCTGCGCGACCTATTTCTGCAAAAGCGCCGAGTGAGATGCCAGCGCCACCACCGAGGCTCTGTATTTGAACAATTATTAATTTAATAATCTCAGCCAAGACCCACGTGCCAATTGCGAAGTAGCCACCTTTGAGTCTAAAGACAATAAAGGAGAGTGGAATTGCAACTAAGCCTGAAAAAATAACTGCACAAACCATGGCAACAATTACTGATTGGCCTTTGAGATCAGTGAAGAAGACAAGTGAATAGGCACCAATACCGATGAATGCTTGCTGTCCCACCGAAACCAAACCACCAAAACCTGCAAGCAGGTTCCACATAGTTGCGATAATAATAAGAACAAAAAGATCAACAAATTTGATTTGATAAGAAAAATCTAATTTTGAAGGCAGTACATAGAGCCCGATCAGAATTATAACAAAAACTGGAATCGTGAAGTATGTGAATTTAGAGCTGCGCTTAATTACATTACTCATACTCAGGTTCCCCTCTGTTTCGAAAGGAGACCTTGTGGTTTAAAGAGCAAGATGGTGATGAATACAAGATGACCAGCTAAAACACCAAAGGCTGGATTAATTTGTGCGCCAATACTCTGTCCGATACCAAGAACAATTCCGCCGACCAGTGTTCCCCATAGCGAACCAAGCCCACCGATAATGACGGCTTCGAAAGCGAAGATAAGTGCCACAGGTCCAAGACTTGGTGAGAATTGCGTTCTCATTCCAAATAAAATGCCTGCAATGCCTGCTGCAAATAAGCCAATTCCTGTGGCTAAACCATATATATGACGGTTATTAATGCCGATTAGTTCTGCAGCCGTTGGATCATCACTTGTTGCTCTCATAGCGCGACCAAGTTGTGTGCGAGTTAAAAATACGTGCAACGTTAAAGTCAGGATGACTCCGACGAAGAATGTAATTAGGGGTAAATAACCAACAGATATGGACTCTGTAATTTTCAGGCTTGCCGACCCCAGTGATTCAGTTTGGATACTTCGTGTATCGGATGAAAATATTTTTAGTAGGGCGTTTTGTAAAATAATGCTAAAGGCAAAGGTAATAAGTAAGGGGGATAGAACACCCAGGGATAACGCTCTATTAAGCAAGGATCGTTGGAGTGCATAACCAAGTAGCGCCATGATTGGCAGTACAGCAATTGTGCCAAGCCATAAATTGGAGTGACCTGCAACGATGAGAACCAAATAGGCTGCTAATATTGAAAAATCTCCGTGACCTAAATTAACAATGCGCATTACTCCAAAGACAAGTGAGAGTCCTGAAGCAAGGAGAGCGTATAGGCCGCCTACTAAGAGGCCCTGTAAAATCGCATTAGTCCAAATCATTTATGCCACACCTATCCCAAAGTAAGCATTCTTAATTGCTTCGTGGCTGAGTTCATCACTCTTACCCGTCAAAACTGCGCGACCTTCAAGCAGCACCGATGCAGTTGTTGATGCTTTAAGCGCTTGTGAAACATTTTGCTCAACTAAAAGAACAGAAGTTCCTTGGGCAACAATCTGCGAGAGTGATTCATACACTTGGGCCACAACAATCGGTGCTAAACCAAGGGATGCTTCATCGATTAATAATAAATCTGGATTAGCCATCAGCGCTCTGGCGATTGCAATCATTTGCAACTCACCGCCAGAACAATGAAATCCAAGTCGACTCCAGCGATCAGCAATGAGGGGATAGAGAGTGCGCACAGTGTCGGTGTTCCAATAACCTACACGCTTAGCATAAGCACCAACTTTTACATTCTCTTCAACAGTAAGTGATGGAAAAATCCTTCTGCCTTCTGGTACTAATGAGATACCACTTTTAACGCGCTGGAAACCAGATACCTTATTAAGGTCTTGACCATTAAAAATAACTCGTCCTGCTGTTGGCTGCATGCTGCCAGCAATAACTTTGAGCAGAGTTGATTTACCCGCACCATTTGCACCGATGACAGAGTGGACGGAGCCCTTTTGAAGTGAGAGTGAGATGCCAAATAGGGCTTGAAGATCGCCGTAATGTGCTTCAACGTTTTCTAATTCAAGAATTGCCATCATTGACCCGCAATCTCAAAGTCATCACCAAGGTAGAGCTCAATAACCTTTGGATCTGCAAGCACTGCTCGTGGTTCGCCAATTGCAATGACGTTTCCGCCGGCAATACACATAAGTCGATCTACAACAGAAACGAGTGCATGCACAATATGTTCAATCCAAATAATTGTTACACCTTCGGATTTCATCTGCTTAATGATGTTGATAAGGATAGGAAGTTCAGTATCAGTTAGGCCGCCTGCGATTTCATCGAGTAAAATTAAGCGGGGATTTGTGGCAACAGCGCGAGAGAGCTCTAAACGTTTTCTGTCGAGCAACCTTAGTTTTCCAGCAGGAGTGTTCATATATTCACCAAGACCAGTGCGCTCAATCGCATCTAGTGCTCGCTGTTCGCGCTGCTTTGAACTCAGTTTTTCTGGCGCAAAGTTTGTAGCAACTAATACGTTTTCAAAAACCGTCATTCCCGAAAATGGTCGTGGGATTTGAAAAGTGCGTGCGATTCCTAATTTAGATCGCTTTGATGAAGACAAGCTCTTTAACGCCTTGCCATCAAAATTCAGGGCACCTGAATCTACTCACTGTGAGCATAGATTCATTAAAGGATTCTACGCAGCCGGCACGAAGTGCCGTGCTTAAGTCTGTTGGCTCTGCTAAGACTTTAGCTGAGGCACTGAGGGACGGCGGAGTCTTGAATCTACTCATCCTCTGTTTCTGGATCCAGAATGGATCCTAGTTCCTGCAGAGCATCTGCAGATGACGATACTCTTGTGGACGGTAGCTTCCAGGAAGTCCTGGAAGATGCCTCTGGTTTGCTACCAGCGTTGCCCGGTAGAGGGGGCTGTATATATCGTATCAGCCAAGCCTATCACATGGCTTCATCGTTATAAGTTTCCTTTCATTCCTTTCATTTTATTACGCATAAAATCTACGCTTACATTTGGTGGAGTCGGTTCCGGCTCTTTCTAGTGTTTTTAAACACTGCGTTCGACCTGTATGG
>JBEGPY010000022.1:0-22214 GCA_041181205.1 Actinomycetota bacterium
CGGCGACGTGTCTTTACCTGAGAGTGTGAAACGTTATTGCCAAAGCTGGGCCCTTTGCCACAGATATCGCATGTTGATGCCACAGCGGTACTCCTCTTATATGTGAAGGTAAGTAAGTCCTTAACGGACAAGGCGAAAGGGTATCGCGAACGTAGGGGGTGACGCCAATCAAGGGGAAATCACGCTTTATTGCCTGCCTCTGAGCCTGAATTGCTCCACGGCTTGCACCGCGCAGTAGGAGAGAATGCCACCATGGCAGATCTTGAAAGCAAACTCTCCTCAGTTATAGGAGATCGCACTGCCAAAATTCTCACCGATACTTTTGATATAAAAACTGTTGGCGATTTGATGCGCCACTACCCACGTAGGTATTTAGTGCGAGGCGAGCTCTCAGATATTTCAGAGTTAGTAGAAGGTGATGAAGTCACTATTCTGGCTGAAGTACTCAGTTCCACAAATAGACCACTGCGCGGGCGCAAGGGCAGCATTTTCGAAGTAGTCGTTACCGATGGAAGCGACAAGCTCTCACTCACCTTCTTTAATCAAGCGTGGAGGGAAAAAGAGTTAAAGGTGGGTCGTCAGGGATTATTTGCAGGCAAAGTGGGCGTATTCAATGGCAAGAAGCAGTTAGCCCATCCAGATTACGAAATGATTCCAGATGGCAACGATGTTGATGCAGCTGCGAGCTCTTTTGCGGGAAAGTATCTGCCTGTTTATCCCGCAAGTGCCAAGATGCCTTCCTGGAAGATCTCTAAATGCGTTGAGATGGCAATTGATTCACTCGATGAAGTTGAAGATTTCCTACCTGAGCACATACGAAGTAGCTTTGGTTATCCCACGTTGCACCAAGGTTTAGTTCAACTGCACCGCCCAGCAGATCTAGATTCTGCAGAGAGCGCCCGTGAGCGTCTAACTTTTGATGAAGCTTTCCTGTTGCAATCGCTATTAGTTTTGCGGCGCAATGAGTTAAGGAAACTCAATACCACTTCTCGCAAAGCGATTAAAGGCGGAGTTCTTGATTCATTTGATGCTTCATTGCCTTTCCAATTAACTGGAGGTCAAAGGGCGGTATGTGCTGAAATTGAAGATGATTTAGCTCAAGACCATCCCATGCACCGTTTACTGCAAGGTGAAGTCGGTTCCGGTAAAACAATTGTGGCGCTGCGAGCAATGTTGGCCGTTGTTGATAGCGGGGGACAAGCAGCCCTGCTTGCACCTACTGAAGTCTTAGCAGCGCAACATCTTCGCACAATCGAAAAATTTCTTGGGCCCTTAGCTCAAGGTGGAACGCTGGGATCAGAAGAAGGTGCAACACAAATAACTTTAATTACTGGTTCTCAAAGCGCTGCAGCGCGCAAAGCAGCCCTTGCTCTTGCTGCTTCCGGAGAAGCTGGAATTGTTATTGGCACACATGCATTGCTGGGTGAAAAGGTTGAGTTTAAGGATTTAGGCTTAATTGTTGTGGATGAGCAGCACCGCTTTGGTGTTGAACAACGTGATGCCTTAAAAGAAAAAGCACAGAAGCCTCCACATTTACTTGTCATGACTGCAACACCGATTCCTCGCACAGTTGCTATGACAGTCTTTGGTGATCTAGATGTTTCAACTTTGCGCGAACTTCCACTTGGTCGCCAACCCATTACAACGCATGTGATTCCTGTGATGGAGAAGCCGACGTATTTAGAACGTGCGTGGGCACGTATTCGTGAAGAAGTAGGACAGGGACATCAGGCATACGTTGTTGCACCGCGTATTGCTGCCGGCAGCGATGAAAACGCAGATATTGATTTTCTCTTTGGTACAGAATCAAGTGATATTGCCTCCGTTGAAGAGCTCGCCCCCCGGTTGCACGGGGGTGACCTAGCGGGATTGCGCGTTGCAATGCTGCATGGGCGCCTTAGCACGGAAGAAAAGGAAAGCACCATGAAAGCCTTTGCTGCAGGAGAGATTGATGTTTTGGTGTCAACGACAGTTATTGAGGTCGGTGTGGATGTTGCTAACGCAACGATTATGGTGGTTATGGATGCTGACCGCTTTGGTGTTTCACAGCTTCACCAGCTGCGTGGTCGTGTGGGACGCGGAACTTCACCGGGCCTATGTTTGCTCGTAACAAATGCCATTGCCGAAACTCCAGCACGCGAACGCTTAGATGCAGTGGCTGGCACTGTTGATGGCTTTGAACTCTCTCGCATCGATCTTGAACAGCGCCGCGAAGGTGATGTATTAGGTGCATCCCAATCTGGAACTCAGTCACATCTGCGCTTGCTTCGAGTACTGCGCGATGAAGAGTTAATCGAAAAGGCAAGAACGGCTGCGCAGGATTTGATTGCGACATCACTGGATCTAACAAGTTATCCTGCGCTTAAGAAAGAGCTCAATGCTATGGCTCACAATATGGCCGTGGATTATTTGGATAAGGGTTAATGAGTTGAGAATCATTGCAGGGGTAGCTAAAGGTCGCACTCTGGGCACAGTTGCCGGTGCTACACGCCCAACTTCAGATCGCGCGCGCGAAGGTTTATTTTCATCCCTACTTTCAGAGTTCGGTGATTTTCTAGGCCTTCACGTTTTAGATTTATTTGGGGGATCTGGCGCAATTGCACTTGAGGCTCTCTCACGCGGTGCAACTCTGGTGCATATCGTTGAAAAAGATGCTGAAGCACAAAAGACTATTGAGAATAACTATGAGCTGGTGAATAAGAATAAACCTACAGGAAAATTTCATCTCTATGCCATGTCAGCGCAAAGATTTGTGACTGATGCACCTAAAGAGAAATATCACATCGTTTATATTGACCCGCCTTATGATTTTTCAGATGCAGAGGTTGAAGAGATTTTAACTAAGTTGCATGCAGGCTCATTCCTTAAAGATGATGCGGTGATTGCAGTTGAGCGCACCGCAAAGCGTTCTAATTTTTCATGGCCAGAAGGCTTTAGCGCAGTGCGCGAACGCAACTATGGGCAGGCCACGATTTTCTATGGCAATTACACGCCTGAGAATGGATAACTGACCCATCTCTTGCTAGCGTTTAGGCCATGAGACGCGCGGTTTGTCCTGGATCCTTTGATCCAATCACATTTGGTCATCTTGACATCATTTCTCGCGCCAGTGCCCACTTTGATCATGTGGTGATTGCAGTCCTTGAGAATCGCACAAAATCATCCCTCTTTTCAGTTGCTGAGCGCATTGAAATGATCCGTGAAACTACCTCTCATCTAACTAATGTCAGCGTTGATTCATGGTCGGGTTTACTGGTTGACTATTGCAAGAGTAATTCAATCCAAGCAATCGTTAAGGGGTTGCGTGCAGTTACCGATTTTGATTACGAGCTTCAAATGGCCCAAGTGAATCTGCAAGGCTCAGGTGTTGAGACCATGTTTATGGCAACCTCACCAGTTCATTCATTCTTATCTTCATCATTAGTTAAAGAGCTCGCCCACTATGGGGGAGATGTTTCTACGATGGTGCCAGCATCGATTAATGCAGCGCTTAAACTTCGAGTAGGCGGGAAGTAAGAATTATGGATTCAGTTGAAAAGTTAACATCTGCAATCACCATGGTTGAAGAAGCACGTGGTGTTCCACTTTCTGCCAGTTGTGTTGTTCACCGTGGTGAGATGTTAGAACTTCTAGATGAGGCCCGCGAAGCGTTGCCTAACGATCTTGAATCAGCACAAAAACTTATCGCCGCCCGTGATGCCATTATTGAAGAAGGCCGTGTTAGCGCTGAGCAGATGATTGCTATGGCTAGAGAAGATGTGGCCAGAATGGTTGAGCAAACATCTATTGTTCAAATGGCACGTGATGAAGCTCGAAAGATTCTGGATGAGGCCCGCACGTTGGGTGATCAGGAAAAGCAAGAAGTTGAGGAATACATTGATGGCCGCTTGGCTACTTTGGAAGTAATTTTGAATAAGACTCAAGATGCAGTTGCACGTGGGCGTGAGCGTCTAGGTGGTGCAAATGATAAAGATGTTCTGTCCCAACTCTCAGATGCCGACTAACTCCCATGGCACGCTTACCGGAGCCTTTTAAGTTAAATACATTTGAACTTGCACGTCGTGCAGGGGAGATGAAGGAGTACGAGCTCGATATCGCCCTCCTTGAAAAACTGGGAGTCGAACTCATATCCGTTCCTGCTGGGGGAGTAATTGAGGTTGATGCCCGCCTGGAATCAGTTACTGAGGGCATATTGCTCACTGCAGAAATCTTTGCCATTGCTAAAGGTGAATGCACCCGATGCCTTGATGCAGTAGAAGTAGAAATCGAGCGAAAAGTTCAAGAGCTCTACTACTACGCCCAAAAGTTAGAGCGTCCAAAGAAGAAGAAGAGAAAAACAGATGATGAAGATGATCTAGGTGAAGATGATGAGTTGATGATGGATGGTGACATCATGGATTTAGAGCCACCTATCCGCGATGCCATCGTTTTAGATCTTCCAGTTAATCCACTGTGTAGTGATGATTGCCCAGGCCTATGTCCTGAATGTGGTGGCAAGTGGGCCGAGCTACCAGCAGATCACGCTCATGAGGTTATTGATGCCCGTTGGGCGGGTTTGAAGGGGCTAGATCTGGAGTAAGGGGGCCGATTTCAAGAATTAGGCCTTTTGGGGGATACTTACCCCTTGCAGCCACCGCTGCTTTTAGAAATAGATAAGAAGAGGTTCGAACCGTGCCAGTACCAAAGCGAAAAATGTCGCGTTACACAGCATGTCCAACATGCGGTACTTATAACCGCCGCCAAGTTCTAGAGGTTTGATCGTTAGTTCTATGCTCAATGAAGCGTTGGGGGTCGAACTTGAACCCGCACTTTTGGAGTTAGCGTTTACTCACCGCTCATTTGCTTATGAATCTGCGAGTAAAGAAACAAATGAGCGTCTTGAATTTCTTGGAGATTCAGTTCTCGGTTTAATTGTTACCGAAGAACTTTATAAGCGTTATCCAGATTTAGATGAATCACGGTTATCACCGCTTCGCTCGGGTGTAGTTAACATGCGTGCGCTCGCAGATATCGCGCGAACTTTAGAACTTGGTCAATATATTCGCCTGGGTAAAGGTGAAGAAGTTACAAATGGGCGCGATAAAAACTCATTACTTGCAGATGCCCTAGAAGCCTTAATTGGAGCTATCTATCTTCAATGTGGCTTTGAAAAATGTACAGAAATTGTGAGCAGATTGATTGCATCAACTATGGATTCAGCTGTTGCACGCGGAGCTGGATTAGATGGCAAGACGGCCCTTCAAGAGTTAGCGGCTAGCCTTGGAAAAGGTGCACCTGAGTATGTTGTTACAGAACAAGGCCCAGATCACGATAAAGATTTCACGGCTACAGCAATGGTTGCTGGAAACGCTGTGGCGGTGGGAACCGGAAAGAGCAAGCGAGAGGCTGAGCAAGTAGCTGCCCGTATTGCATATGAGACTCTAAAAACTGAGCTGCCCGAGCAGTAATTTCGCCAAAAACAAGCACGTGGCGCGATAGGTTTACCGCGTGTACCTCAAGAGCATGACCCTCAAGGGCTTTAAGTCCTTTGCCTCCAGCACCACATTGCGTCTTGAGCCAGGTATTACATGCGTTGTTGGTCCTAACGGTTCAGGTAAAAGTAACGTCGTAGATGCCCTCACCTGGGTTATGGGTGAGCAGGGTGCAAAATCCCTTCGCGGCGGCAAGATGGAAGATGTTATTTTCGCGGGAACAAGTGGTCGTGCACCACTAGGACGCGCAGAAGTTTCACTCACAATCGATAACACCGATGGCGCACTGCCTATCGACTACACCGAAGTAACTATTTCTCGCATTCTTTTCCGTAATGGTCAGTCTGAATATCAAATCAACGGTGAAGCTTCACGCTTACTTGATATTCAAGAACTACTCAGTGACTCAGGTATTGGCCGCGAAATGCACGTCATCGTTGGTCAAGGCCAACTAGATGCAATTTTGATGGCAACTCCAGAAGAGCGACGTGGATTTATTGAGGAAGCTGCTGGTGTGCTCAAGCACCGTAAGCGCAAAGAAAAAGCGTTGCGCAAACTTGATTCAATGCAAGCCAACATGGCACGTGTTCAGGATTTAACTGTTGAGCTGCGTCGCCAACTTCGCCCGCTAGGTAAGCAAGCAGAGGTTGCTAAGAAGGCGGCAACAATTCAGGCAGATCTACGCGATGCCAAACTGCGCTTATTTGCAGATGATTTTATTTCAATGTCACGCACACTCGATGCTGAGGTAGCTGATGAAACCGCTTTGCGCCAAAAGCGTGCTGAGGTTGATAGAGAACTTGAAGCAATTCGTTCTCGCGAAGAAGTCCTCGACGCCCAATCGGCAGTTGAATCTCCATTACTTGTTCAAGCACAAGAAACTTATTATCAATTAAATTCTCTACGTGAAAAATTCCGTGGAACACAAAGCCTTGCACAAGAGCGCTCACGCTTTCTCAATGAAGAGGCTGAAGAAGCCCGCTCATCTGGACGAGATCCCCAGGCGCTAGAAAGAGAGGCGCAAGTATTGCGCCAAGAGGAAAGTCATTTACGAAATAACATCAATGATGCGCGCACAGCGTTAGCTGCAGCAAGTTCTGCGCTTACAAGTGCTGAACAAGCGCTCAAGATGGATGAAGATAAAATCGCTGCAGCAATGCGCGCTATCGCAGATGCTCGCGAAGGAACTGCACGCCAAGAGGGCCATATCAAATCACTTCAGGCCCGTCTTGAAGCAATCGCAGAGGAAATCGCACGTCTGACTAAAGCCCGTGATGATGCCCAACACCGTGTGGATAGTGCATCACGTGAATATGCATCCTTTGAACTTGAAATCGCTAGCGCTGATTCTGGCGAGCTAGGTCTTGATTCAGCTTTTGAGAGTGCAAAGTCCACTCTCGATGATTCTAAGACAAAACTAGGTGTGTTAGTTGATTCTGAGCGTGCTGCAGATCGTGAGCGAAATGCCGTTGAAGCCAAGTTAGAAGCAATGAAGTTAACCTCACAAAATCGTGATGGTGCATCAGCTCTGATGCGCGATTCACGTGGCGTTCACATTTTGGGCTCAATTGCCTCACTCATTGAGATTGATAAGGGATGGGAATCAGCAGCTGCCGCAGCCCTTGGATCTTTGGCTGATGCAATTGTCGTTCAGGATTTATCGTCAGCTGTCACAGCGTTAACAACTCTTCGTGATCAAAACTTAGGACAGGCAGATATCCTGGTATTTGAGGCGGGCAACAGTGGACATTCAAATATTCCTGCTGGTTTAAATGCACTCTCTTCCCATATCCGCTCACATTCGGTTGGTGATCTGATTTCATCGCTTCTGGCTTCAACTGTTGTCGCTGAAAATGCCAGAGATGCTGAAGCAATTCTTCGCTCACACCCATCAGTAACTGTTGTTACGCGTGATGGAGATGTCATTACTAAGGTTCGTGCACGTGGAGGTTCTAAATCTTCATCTTCTCTCATTGAGATTAAATCTTTGATTGAAAGCCTTGAAGTTAAGCTCACTGAAATTTCGCACACATGCGATCGTCTGAAGTTCGAGATTGCAACTGCAACTACTGAGGTTGCCGATCGTCAGGGATCATTTGATGTTGCACTCTCAAAGCTCAATGAATCAGATGCCCGCATTGCCTCTATTACTGAACAGTTAGCCGTTTCTGGCCAAAATATGAAATCGGCTGTAGCTGAAGTTGAACGACTCAACACCTCTATTCAAGAAGCAAGCTCGGCTAAAAGCCGTGATGAGGGCGAGCTAGTAATTGCCCAAAACCAACTTCATCAACAAGGTGTAGTTGCAGAGCCTGATCACACATTTACTGAAAACTTACGCAACGCTGTTTCACTGGCGCGCACGACTGAAGTTGAAGCACGTTTAGCTGTCCGTACAATCGAAGAGCGCGTTGATTCAGTTGCAGCACGCGCTAAAGCCCTTGAAGATTCAGCGAGAAATGAGCGTGAAGCTTCAGAGCGTGCCATTGTGCGCCGCGGTGCTCGCGCACGAGCAGCCATAATATCTCAAGCGATCGCCGAATCTGCTTATGAAGTTCTGATCCATATTGAGCGCTCTATTGCTAAAGCTGCAACAGAGCGCGCCCGATTAGAGGGATCAAGAACTGCTAGAGATGGTGAAACTCTGACTGTTCGTGCACGTGGACGTGAATTAACCACTGAACTAGAACAACTAACCTCTAGTGTTCATAAAGATGAAATTGCCCGTGCGGAACAACGCATGCGCATTGAAACTCTTGAAAACAAGACGATGGAAGAGTTTGGTATCGACACGCAGGTTTTAGTTTCTGAATATGGACCTGATAAAGATGTTCCAACATTTTTTGAAAATGAAGCTGGTGAAATCATCACAACCGAGCTCATCCCATATCGCCGTGATCAACAGGAAAAGCGTTTAGCCTCGGCTGAACGCTCACTGACATTGTTGGGCAAGATTAATCCGCTGGCTCTTGAAGAGTTCTCTTCACTTGAAGAGCGATTGAAGTTCTTGGCTGAACAATTAGAGGATTTAAAGAACACCAAGAAAGACTTGCTGGACATCATTAAAGAAGTTGATGATCGTGTTCAGTCAATCTTTATGGAAGCCTTTGAAGAAACTGCAAAGCATTTTGAAGATATCTTTTCTCGACTCTTCCCAGGTGGTGATGGCCGTTTAATTTTGACGGATCCAGATAATCCGATGATCAGTGGCGTTGATGTTGAGGCTCGCCCACCTGGAAAGCGCATTAAGCGTTTATCTCTGCTTTCAGGTGGAGAAAAATCATTGACCGCCGTTGCCATGCTCATTGCAATCTTTAAAGCACGTCCCAGTCCCTTCTATGTGCTCGATGAAGTTGAAGCGGCCCTCGACGATACCAACCTTGGCCGATTGTTAGTGATTTTTGAGGAGCTTCGCGCAACTTCTCAACTGATTGTCATTACGCACCAAAAGCGCACCATGGAGATTGCTGATGCTTTATATGGAGTAACCATGCGTGGCGATGGTGTTTCTGAAGTAATTTCTCAGCGTTTGCGCGAATCTGACGCAAGTTAAGTAAAGCTTCTCTATGGGTTTATTTAGCAAGTTCATCGCCAAAATCAAAGGAACAAATGGGTTTGCACCTGCTGATTGGAAAGAGTTAGAAGAAGAACTGCTTCTATCTGACTTAGGTCCATCATTGACCAAAGAGTTCTTAGAACAGGCCCGTAAAGTTAAGAGTGAGAACGCCCAAGAGGCTCTCTCTCAGATTTTATCTACTCATCTTTCTACTAAGGATCGTGGTGCTCTACTGGGTCAAGAAACAACTGTGATCATGGTTGTTGGTGTGAATGGAACGGGTAAGACAACAAGTGTTGCAAAGCTAGCCGCGCAGCTAAAGAGCGGTGGTAAGAAAGTTGTGATGGTAGCAGGGGATACCTTTCGAGCTGCTGCCGTTGAGCAGTTACAAACCTGGGGGATGCGAATTGGTGTTGAGGTCGTTTCAGGTAAAGCAAATGGTGATCCAGCATCCGTTGCATTTGATGGCGCTAAGAAAGCCCAAGAGAGCAAAGCTGACTTTCTGATTATTGATACCGCAGGGCGATTGCACAATAAAAATGACTTGATGGCAGAGCTTGAAAAAGTTAAACGTGTCGTTGAGAAAGTATTTCCAATTAATGAAGTTCTCTTGGTAATTGATGCAACAACTGGTCAAAATGGTTTGCAACAGGCCAAGGTATTTACCGAAGCAGTAAAAGTGACTGGAATTATCTTGACCAAGATCGATGGAAGTGCAAGAGGTGGTGTTGCGCTAGCTATTGAGAAAGAACTCGACATTCCAATTAAATGGATCGGCACAGGGGAGTCTGAGGCAGATTTTGCCCACTTCGATGCCGACAGCTATATCCAAGGGCTACTTTCGTAACCTAGACGTAACACTGGGGTAAATTTGTCACGCCGCCGCAATAGTTCACATCATCTGCTGTAACCGGGGCTAGAGAAGGTATGGCCATCTCAAAGGCGAGAACCCTCTTTTACCAATCTCGAAAGCAGATGAAACGTTTTAAATATGATGATGATGTCGTTTATAACTATCGGCATCGTTAGCATTCTCTGGGTTATCTATGGTTTTGAATTAGCTTTTGGTTACAAGGGCGAGTCGGCTTGGTATGGAAATCTTTCATTCTCCGGACTAGGTGGAATGGTTAATGATTTGACTAATAATGGTGGTATTTATCCAATTCCAGTATTAGTCTTTGCAGCCTTTCAATTAATGTTTGCAATCATTACTCCAGCACTCATCTCTGGTGCAATTGCAGATCGCACTAAGTTCACTGCTTGGGCAGTATTCGTAGCGGTTTGGTCAACAATTGTTTACTTCCCAGTTGCACACTGGGTTTTTGCCTTCGGAAATAAAGTTGGTGACACAGTTACAGGAACTGGCTTCCTTGCAGGTAAAGGTCTTGAGGACTTTGCTGGCGGAACGGCAGTACACGTCAATGCAGGCGCTGCTGGTTTAGCACTTGCGATTATTCTCGGCAAACGTGTTGGCTGGCGCAAAGAGTCAATGCGTCCACACTCATTGCCCTTAGTACTCCTTGGATCAGGTCTACTCTGGTTTGGCTGGTTTGGATTTAATGCCGGTTCAGCGTTGGCAGCAAATGGAATTGCGGGTCTAGCATTTATCAATACTCAAGTTGCAACAGCTGGAGCACTTATTGGTTGGTTGTTAGTAGAAAAGATCCGCAATGGGCATCCAACGTCCCTTGGAGCTGCATCTGGCGCAGTTGCAGGGCTTGTGGCAATCACTCCTGCATGTGCCTTCGTTGCACCATGGGCGGCAGTAGTTATCGGATTATTTGCCGGTATTTTCTGCGCACTTGCAGTTGGTTTGAAGTACAAGTTCGGATTCGATGATTCACTCGATGTCGTCGGAGTTCACTTAATTGGTGGAATCTGGGGATCTCTGTCAATCGGCTTGTTTGGCACACATGTTGTTAACAGCGTTGGCCTGGATGGTCTTTTCTATGGTGGCGGCAGCGCACTTCTAGGCAAGCAAGCCCTAGGTGTTGGAATGGTTGCACTTTATTCATTCCTCGTTACATTGGTACTTGGGTTCATCATTGAAAAGACAATTGGGTTCCGTGTCTCTAGAGATGCTGAAGTAGAAGGTGTCGACTTGTCTGAACATGCTGAGACTGCTTATGAGATGTCTAGTTCTTCACGAGGAGGTTCATTCTGATGAAGTTAATTACAGCAATCCTGAAGCCATCTAAGTTAGAAGATGTAAAGAATGCTCTGCAGGAACATGGCGTTAAAGGGATGACAGTCTCTGAAGCTAGTGGCTTCGGACGTCAAAAGGGACATACCGAGGTTTACAGGGGAGCTGAATACACAGTTGACCTCATTCCAAAGGTTCGACTTGAAGTACTAGCAGATGATGAAGAAGCAGCCGCAGTTGTCGAAGTCATCGTTAAGGCAGCATCAACAGGAACCATTGGTGATGGAAAGATTTGGACTACGCCAGTTGAACAAGTAGTACGTGTTCGCACTGGAGAACGTGGGCCAGAGGCAATCTGAGTTTCTTATAGATGAAACTTTAAGTAAAGGCGGGCCAACACAGTTGGCTCGCCCTTATTGCAACTGCTCAAGTAGTCTTAGCGCCTTATGTTCGAGTCACTTACTTCCCGCTTTAGCAGCGCATTTTCAACGTTGCGCTCACGCGGCAAAATTAGCAGCGCAGATATTGATGCGACCTGTGCTGAGATTCGCCAAGCTTTGCTTGAATCAGATGTTGCTCTATCTGTGGTGGAAAGCTTCGTTGAGCAGATACGTGAGAAATCTTTAGCAGCACTTCCAACAATGCAATCTGGAACTAATCAGGGTCAAGCAATTTTTGAGATCGTTAACGCATCTCTCATTGAAATCCTTGGGGGAGAGGCACGCAGAGTTCGTTTTGCAAAAAATCCTCCAACAGTGATTATGTTGGCAGGTTTACAGGGTGCTGGAAAGACAACTTTGGCCGGAAAGCTTGCAAAGTTCTATGCCGATCAAGGAAACACGCCACTTCTGGTTGCCTCCGATCTACAGAGACCAAATGCTGTTACTCAACTACAAGTTGTTGGTGAAAGTATTGGTGTTCCAGTCTTTGCACCTGAGCCAGGTAATGGCGTTGGTGATCCAGTAAAAGTAGCCAAGAGTGGAATTGAGTTTGCAAAATCCAAGCAATACAACATGGTCATTGTCGATACTGCAGGTCGCCTTGGTATTGATGAAGAGTTAATGAAACAGGCAGCATCGATCAGAGATGCCGTTAACCCAGATGAAATCCTCTTTGTTGTCGATGCAATGATTGGTCAAGATGCGGTGAGAACCTCTCAAGCATTTTTAGATGGCGTTGGCTTTGATGGTGTTGTTTTAACAAAGCTCGATGGTGATGCTCGCGGCGGTGCTGCACTCTCCATAGCCTCGATTACCAAGCGACCAATCATGTTTGCATCGACCGGTGAGAAGCTCAGTGATTTTGATATTTTTTATCCCGACCGTATGGCATCACGAATTCTTGGAATGGGAGATGTTGCAACACTTGCTGAGCAGGCTAAAAAAGCTTTTGATGGTGAGACATCTGCAAAGCTTGAGGCTAAGTTTGCAAGCGGTGAAGATTTCACATTGGAAGATTTCCTAGAGCAACTACAAGCAATGTCTAAAATGGGCTCGATGTCTAAGTTATTGGGAATGTTGCCTGGTGCTGGGGCGATGAAGAAACAGATTGAAAACTTTGATGAAGGCGAGATTGTTCGCACTAAAGCAATTGTTCAATCAATGACTCCGATTGAAAGACGTGATCCTAAAGTTCTCAACGGCTCTCGCCGGGCTCGAATTGCGCTAGGTTCTGGTCGCAAGGTCTCTGATGTGAATAATTTGGTTGATCGCTTTTCAGCTGCCCAAAAGATGATGAAGCAGGTGCGAAACGGGGCAATGCCTCAGGGCATGGCGGGTATGGGTCTTCCTGCGATGCCTAAGGCGGCAATTAAGAGCGCTGCGCCCAAGAAGAAGTCCAAATCAGGTAATCCAGCCAAACGAGCCCTAGAAGAGGGGCAATAAAGCTCGATTTCACCTTTAATGGCCTGAGATGGCAGAATTGGGCACCTGTTGATGGGGCCCTCTACCCCCGTTCAACATCCACGACCGATAGTTGTATGTAATTGATTGCGCACCCCGCTGCGATTAATTTTTATGACACACATAAACAGGAGCACAATCTCACTTGGCTACAAAAATTCGTTTAATGCGCATGGGTAAAATCCGCACACCATTTTTCCGCGTAGTTGTTACAGACTCACGCAAAGCACGTAACGGTCTTTCAATTGAAGAAATTGGTCGTTATACTGGCTCGGTGTTGGTGCACAACCATCAGAGGCTGTAGAGGCTCTTCTGAAGGTCACTGGAGATTGGCAGAAATACAAGGGTCTTCCTGGAACTGAAGGAACTCTTCGTGTTGCAGCACCTAAGGTCGGCAAGCATGTTGCTTATGAAGCAGCTATGAAGCAGGCAATGGATGAGCCAAAAGAAGGTGCAACTACTCTTAAGAAGAAAGCACAAGAGAAGTTAGCTGCAAAGGCAAACCCAGTTGTTGAAGAAGCAGTAGTTGAAGCACCAGTTGCTGAGGCTGCAGTTGAGGAAGTTGTTGAAGCAGTAGTTGAAACTCCAGCAGAGGCTGTTGTTGAAACTCCAGCAGAGGCTGTTGTTGAAACTCCAGCTGAAGAAGCGGCTGCCGAATAACAATGATGGATGAAGCCCTAGAGCATTTAGTAAAGGGAATCGTTGATAATCCCGATGATGTAGTTGTTGCTGAAAAGAATCATCGTCGTGGAACAACTCTTGAGGTTCGCGTGAACCCAGAAGATATCGGCAAAGTTATTGGTCGTAATGGCCGTACTGCAAAGGCGCTTCGCACGGTCGTGAGTGCAATTGCAGGACGTACTGTTCGCGTCGATCTCATCGAGACCGACGAAGCACGATAGCAATGCGTTTACTCGTGGGGCGCATCGGTCGCGCCCACGGAATTCTTGGAGAAGCGACGATAGAGGTTCGAACTGATGAACCTGATCGTCGTTTTGCCATTGGTAGCAAAGTTCAAACCGATGCCCATGGCGAGCTAACAATTATTTCTGGCCGCGTCCATAATGGCATTTTGTTGTTGGGGTTTAACGGCATAAGCGATCGCAATGGCATTGAAAAGCTTCGCAATACCCTGATCTATTGCGATGTTGATATCAATGAACCAGGTGCTGATGAAGATGATTACCATGTCTTACAGTTAATTGGCTGCGCAGCTCATTTGGAGTCGGGTGAACTCATTGGCGAAGTAACAGATGTCATTAACCTTCCAGGCCAAGATTTACTAGCGATTAAGACGGAGTCTGGGGAAATTCTGATTCCTTTTGTGCACCAATTAGTTCCTGTGATTGATATTGCCGCCCGTAGAGTTGTTGTAATTCCACCTGATATGTCGGGGGAAGTTAAATGAAAATTGATGCAGTTACTATTTTTCCAGAGTATTTCGCACCACTCAAACTATCTTTATTAGGTAAAGCACAAGAGAGTGGAATTGTTGAGTTTGGAATTCACGATTTACGCACCTTTGCGACAAATGTTCACAATCAAGTTGATGACACACCATATGGCGGCGGCGCCGGAATGGTGATGATGCCTGAAGTATGGGGACAAGCCCTAGATCCACTGATGGATGCCCAAACAGATTTAATTATTCTGACTCCAGCAGGTAAGCGCTTTGATCAACCAATGGCAGCGAAGTTTTCACAATCATCACACCTAGTTTTTGCCTGTGGTCGATATGAAGGAATTGATGATCGTGTGCGCCAGCACTACCTCTCTAAGAATTTTAGAGTCCATGAGGTTTCCATCGGTGATTATGTTTTAGGTGGGGGAGAAGTTGCATCCCTTGTGATGATTGAAGCTATCACCCGCTTGATTCCAGGTGTTCTAGGAAATCCTGAATCACTTGCTGAAGAGTCACATAATGAGGAGGGGTATCTTGAATATCCCAACTTCACAAAGCCGCAAAACTGGCGCGATATAGCGGTACCTGAGATTTTATTAAGTGGAAATCATAGAGAAATCGCTAAGTGGCGAGCAGCACAAGCCATTGAGCGTGCGAAAGACTATTTATAACTAGCGGGTAACCTGCATTCTGCCGTAGCGTTACGTCTATGACATATGACAGCAAAGGGATTCAAGCTCGACTTATTCGAGATCTAGAGCCTGTCGTTGCTGTTGAACTCGATCGTCACCTCAAGGTACAAAAAAATTGGTATCCCCATGAGTATGTCCCATGGTCTGAAGGTCGCGATTTTGCTGGACCTCTCAACGGTGATGCGTGGGAAGCAAAGGATTCACGTCTTACACCCGTTGCCCAAGACTCTCTCATCCTCAATCTTTTAACTGAAGATAACTTGCCGAGCTACCACACTGAAATTTCCCTCTCAATGGGCCGCGATGGTGCATGGGGAACATGGATTGAACGATGGACGGCAGAAGAGGCGCGTCACAGCATTGTTATCCGAGATTACTTAATGGCAACACGTGGTGTTGATCCATATGAACTTGAAGATCTACGTATGGCACATATGTCATTGGGTTATCAGACTCCATATGAAAACGACATGTTGCACACTATTGCCTATGTTTCTTTCCAGGAATTAGCTACACGTATTTCACACCGCAATACTGGCAAAATCTCAGCTGATCCAATTGCAGAATCCCTGCTGCAACGTGTTTCTCTAGATGAAAACCTACATATGCTTTTCTATCGCAACACATTAGGTGCAGCCCTTGATATGGAGCCAAATGCTTCAATGCGAGCTATTGCCGATGTAGTAACCAATTTTGATATGCCAGGTGCAAACATGCCAGGCTTTGGTCGAAAGGCTGTCCAGATTGCCCTGGCTGGAATTTATGACATGGAGCAACATTTAGAAGAAGTGATTGCTCCTGTGCTTCGCGCGTGGAATGTATTTGATCGCACGGACCTGAGCGGTGATGGTTTAGCTGCCCGAGATGAACTTGCAGCATTCTTGTCCAAGACCACCGATGAATCCAACCGCTTTAACGAAAAGCGCGAGTTGCATTTTGAGCGCCTTATTGCCCGTGGACAAGAACCACTGCGAATCATTAAGTAGTATTGCCCGCATGTCCAAACGCGTTCTCTTCATCGAGCATGACCATGTCTCTGCCGGTGGTCCAATCTGGAGACAATTTGAAAAACGTGGCTATGAAATCTCTCGATTTATAATCGTTGATGAAGAACATGCAAAGGCTCCCAATGTCACACCGGTATGGCCCGATTTACTTTCATTTGATGTAGTGGTTGTCATGGGTGCGCCATATGCTGCATATGACGATGGTGCCATTGGTAATTGGTTACTCCCACAAGTTGCAAAAATGCGCGAAGTTCATAATGCAGGAATTCCAGTGCTAGGTATTTGCTTCGGGGGACAGCTAATGTCGCGCGTGCTAGGTGGAACAGTTTCGCGCTCACCTCGCGCTGAACTTGGTTGGTATGAATTAGACAGTGATGATGAGAGCTTTATTCCTAAGGGACCATGGTTTCAGTATCACTGGGATCGTTTCACCGTCCCACCTGGGGCTACAGAGATTGCTCGAACCGAACTCTGTCCGCAGGCTTACCACTTTGGTCGCACATTAGGACTTCAATTTCATCCAGAGATTGATTCTGAAGTTTTAGATATGTGGCTTGCTATGGATGGTGGATGCGCCGAGGTTGAATCCGAGGGTGTGGTTGTTGATCAATTGCGTGCTGAGACTAGAGAACTTGAGGCACAAAGTAATCAGCGCGGCTACGATTTAGTCGATCAATTTCTTGATCGCATCGCAACCGCGCCAATCCGCACAATCTAATTAGTCGTTAGAGATAAATACGTTCTTCAACTCAGTGTAAGCATCAACTGCATCTGGACCTAGTCCACGTCCAAGACCTGATTGCTTAAAGCCACCAAATGGTGTCCAGAAGCGCACTGATGAATTTGAATTCACAGATAGTGCGCCAGATTCAATTGCACGAGAAACGCGAAGAGCTCGTCCCACATCTCTTGTCCAGATAGATCCTGATAATCCATATTCACTATCATTTGCTAGAGCAATTGCTTCGGCTTCATCTTCAAAAGTAAGAACAGAGACAACAGGTCCGAAGATCTCTTCACGCCATGATTTAGCTTGGGCATTCTTTGGTAGTAAAACTGTTGGAGGCATCCAATAGCCAGGCCCTGATGGCGCAGATCCTTGGAAAGCAATCTTTTCATCAAGGTAAGAGCCGACAACATCAAACTGCTTCTTTGAAATCAGTGGTCCCATTTCAGCTGTTGCAAGATTTGGATCCTCACATCGGAACTTCTTAACCGCTACCTCGAAGTGCTCCATGAAGTTATCAAATGCAGATTTTTGAACAAGGATTCGAGAACGTGCGCAGCAATCTTGCCCAGCATTATCAAAGACTGCGCCAGGTGCACTAGCAGCAGCTTTTTCAATGTCGGCATCAGCAAAGATTACGTTCGCGCTTTTTCCACCCAGTTCAAGTGTTACGCGCTTCACCTGATCGGCGCATCCAGCCATAATCTGCTTTCCGACTTCAGTTGAACCTGTGAAGCCGACTTTTCGAACCAATGGATGAGTCACAAATCGATTTCCAACAACGCTGCCTTTTCCAGGCAAGATATTGAGAACACCTTCTGGAATTCCAGCCAGCAATGCAAGCTCACCCAGGCGAATTGCAGTGAGCGGTGTGTATTCGGCGGGTTTTAAAACAACAGTGTTTCCTGCAGCTAAGGCTGGAGCAAAACCCCAGCCAGCAATCGGCATAGGAAAGTTCCAAGGAACAATGATTCCAACAACACCTAATGGCTCTTTAAAAGTTATATCCACGCCACCTGGAACTGGAATTTGCTTACCGAATAAGCGCTCTGGAGCTGCTGAGTAATACATCAGCGTATTAGCGACGTTGTCGGCTTCCCAGAGTGCATTGCCCCGTGTGTGACCCGCATTTGTGATTTCTAACTGTGCCAACTCTTCACGGTAATCAGTTACAACTTGGGAGAAAGCGCGAAGCAAACGAGCACGCTCACCAGGTGCAACATTTTTCCAGCTCTGGAAGGCCTTGGCTGCCTTTGCAATGACTGCATCGGTCTGTTCCAAATCTAAATGAGGAACATTCTTAACAATCGCTTCTGTGGCAGGGTTGATTACATCGTATGAAGTGGACACTGTGGTTTAGAACCTTTCGAAGTTGCGGACTAATTCCCAATCGGTGATTGCCTTGCCATATGCGGCAATTTCAATCTTGGCCATGTTTGCATAATGTGCCTGAACTTCAGATCCAAAGGTTTCCTTAACCCAGGCAGAGTTTTCCCATAACGCCAAAGATTCATTCATAGAAGAAGGAATGCGCTGTGAATCTGAGGCATAAGCGTTTCCAGTAAATGCTGGCTCTAAAACCATCTTGTTCTTAATTCCATCAAGACCAGCAGCGATAATTCCAGAAACAGCTAGATATGGATTTACGTCACCGCCTGCAACACGGTTTTCAAGGCGAAGGCTTTGACCCTTGCCAACCAGGCGCAGTGCACATGTGCGGTTATCGCGACCCCAGCGGATAGCTGTTGGGGCAAATGAACCCGGGACATAGCGCTTATACGAGTTGATATTGGGAGCAAAGAGCAAAGACATTTCGCGCAAATGGGCAATCTGGCCGGCAATGAACTGGCGTCCAAGATCACTCAAACCCTGTTCTTTATCTGAATCATCAGCCATCACCATAGAACCATCTAGACCGCGGAAAGAGAGGTGGATGTGTGAAGAGTTACCTTCTTTTTCATTTGGCTTAGCCATGAAAGTAAGTGCATAACCATCTTGGGCTGCAATCTCTTTTGCACCGTTCTTATAAATGACGTGGTTATCGCAATTTGAAAGTGCATCTGAGTACTTAAAGGCAATTTCATGCTGACCAAAGTTACATTCACCCTTAACCGACTCAACTATCATTCCTGCTTTGGCCATAGACAAACGAATTCTGCGCAAGAGTGGCTCAATTCGTGATCCACCCATGATTGAGTAATCCACGTTGTATTGATTCACAGGAATCAAATTCTTGTAGCCCTTGTTCCATGCTTCTTCATATGTGTCCTTGTAAACGACAAACTCAAGCTCGGTGCCACACATGGCTTCCATGCCAGCATCCTTTAACGCTTTAACTTGCTTGCGAAGGATTTGGCGGGGAGATGCAACAACATCGGTGTGATCTAGCCACTGCACATCGGCTAATACAAGTGCGGCACCTTCTTGCCAATCAATCATGCGTAGCGTGTCCATATCTGGAACTAGAGCGAAATCGCTATAGCCGCGCTCCCATGAAGACATCTCATATCCATCAACGGTATTCATATCGACATCTACAGCTAGAAGATAGTTACAACCTTCAGTTCCATGCTTAAGGACTTCATCTAGAAAGAAGGTTCCATGGATTCGCTTACCTGTTAAGCGGCCCTGCATATCAGTCATGGCTACTACGACGGTATCCACTTCACCGCTCTTGATCTTGGCTGTTAAATCAGCAATCGTCAATGATGTCATGCCCAATAGCCTAACGATGTACGGCTTTAAAATCCAGAGTAAAAAAATCCCCCCACACTTTATGTGCGGGGGGATTTATGAGAGTTATAACTCTTTTATAGGTTAGTTCGTGGTCCTGTGTACCACTTTTTAGCAGATAGGTTCCACCAGATCGTGAGAATAACTAGCGCACCACCTGTGATGATTGGGGCGTAGTTAACTGCAGTCCAAGTGAAGTCTGCATTTCCTGGAGTTCCAGCTGGTGAGAATGGCAAGATGAAGTAGACCGAAATAATTGCTATTTCAGCAACTGCAACGGTGCACATCCACTTGTACTTTGAGCCTAGATTCCATTCGCCAACCTTGAAACTGTCGCCAGCCTTAAGACGTAAGTAAATGGGAATCATGAACGCTAAGTAAAGGGAAATTACGCAAACAGATACAACCGCATAGAAAGCAGTTGGAGCACCTGTTGGTGACTTCCACAACGCTGGAAGAGTCATCACAATTCCGGCAACTGCAGATGCAAGCACTGCATTCTGAGGAACATGATGCTTATTAACTTTCTTCCAAAGGTTTCCTCCAGGTACGGCGCCATCGCGTGAGAACGCGAACATCATGCGGGAGCAAGATGTTAGGCATGCTGTTACACAGAAGATTTGACCAACGGTAGTAATTAATATAATCAATTTAAATGAAGCACCCGCTCCAAGTGCGCTATATAGCAACGCAATGATTTGACCGCCACCATAAGGGTTAACGGCTGGATCAAAGGAACTTATATAATCAGTGTTTGTCGCAACATATAGGAATGACAACAAAAGAATATATCCACCAATAGCTGAGTAAGCGATTGATTTCCAGATGCCCTTAGCTGCTGCTAGGTGAGCACTATGTGTCTCCTCTGAAAGGTGTGCGGAGGCATCGAATCCAGTAATTGTGTACTGAGTGAGCAAGAATCCCAGAGGTAGAACAAAATACCAGTAGGAGTTATCACTAAAACCTGAGTTATTGATGTGTGTAGTGAACATCCAATTGAGAGTTTGGTGCTTATCAGTACCAAAAACAAGAATTCCAACAATGATTGCTGCACCAAAAACATGCCACCACACTGAAATGTTATTAAACATAGATAGAAGTGGACCACTGTAAACATTCACTAATGTAGCAAAAGCAATAACAATAAGGAAAAGTACAAACTGCTGCTTGATGTAATCCCCACCCATAAAGCTTGTCGCATAGGACGGTGAGTACAAACCTATGAGATTATTGATAAATCCGGTAACTCCGTAACCTACAGAAGCTGTTACAGATACAAGACCAATGAGGTTTAGCCATCCTGTGTAGAAACCTGCTCTAGCTCCACCTAACTTTGATGCCCACCAGTAGATTCCACCTGATGTTGGGTAGGCAGATGCTAGTTCTGACATACAAAAGCCGATAATCAAAATGAAAAGAGAGATCAGTGGCCAACCGATTGAGATTGCGACAGGGCCACCATTATTCCAAGCTTGCGCAAATGTTGTGAAGCAACCTGCGAGTATCGAAATAATTGAGAATGAAATCGCGAAGTTCGAGAATGAACTCCATGTTCGATTAAGTTCTTGCTTATAGCCGAGTTCGGCTAAGCGTTGTTCGTCTGTAAGTGCCAAGATGTTCTCCTCCTTGAGTCATTTGAGGTACTGTTTCTACTCCACAGTGTGACTGAAATGGAAGGGGTTTTCTCAAAAATGTGCCGTCTTATGGGCTACGTGTCGCAGGCCGAATCCTCATTTCCCGCACAAGTGGGCAAAGATTTTGATGAATTCATAGCCCTATCATCCATCCACTGTGATGGCTGGGGAATCTCTACAAATGATAGACAGCAAGCACATGTGGTGCTAGAGAAAAAAGTTGAAGCAGCGGCCCAGAGTGCAACGTTTCAAAAGGTCATCACCGACAACGCAGCCGATGGTGCGTTACTACATCTTCGTTGGGCAACTAAAGGTATATCAATAAGTGAGAACAACACTCACCCATTCGTCTACGGAGACTATTCATTTATTCATAATGGATCAATTTTTCCACCAGATTCATTTACTGACTTTATTGATGAGAAGTTTAAGAAGTTAATAGTTGATGACTCCGATAGTGAGCGCTATTTCTATCTCATGATGACACAAATAGAGAAGATTGGTTTAGCTGATGGAATCAAGACAACACTTGCGATTATTAAAGAACATGGAAAAACCACTTCACTTAATTTCATGTTAATGAATAATGAGAGCTTTGTTGTTGGCAGCGAGCATGACTCTGCAAAGAAACCTGAATGGGCCCCAGATGACTATTACGTCATCAAATACAAGAAGACTGCCGATGGGGTTCTCTTTGCTTCAAGTGGGTGGAACCAACCAGGCTGGAACACCTTAGAAAATCACCATGCCGCCATCGTTAACCGTTCAACCTTTGAGATAGACGTAATCACCCTCTAATTTCCCCCATTACGATAGGTGGATGACCCGCACCTATGTCGTTGAAACTTACGGCTGCCAGATGAATGTGCATGATTCTGAGCGCATTGCCGGTTTACTAGACGAAGCTGGTTTCGCTCCAGTTGAGCCGGGTGTGCAGGCAGATATTGT
>JBEGPY010000023.1:0-9018 GCA_041181205.1 Actinomycetota bacterium
CGTGGTTTCCAACGAGCCCTCCCTTGGCACAAACATATTGGCCAAAAGCAGATAAATGAGATTGCACCTTCTTTGCGTCCAGATCTGATTACTGGAGCGATTAAGTATTTTGATGCACAGGTAGATGATGCTCGGCACACAATGACTATTGCGCGCACCGCAGCCCGCCATGGCGCAGTGATTGCAACACGAGTGAGCGCACAATCTCTTTTGCGTGAAGGCAAGCGCGTTGTAGGAGTGAAAGCTAAAGATTTAGAATCTGGCAAAACTATTAACATCACCGCAACAGCAACAGTCATGTGTGCTGGCGTATGGAGCGATGAGTTGCATGCAAAGTTTGAATTAAAGCCAGGTTATGGCGTGACTATGAGTAAGGGTGTTCATATCGTTCTACCAGGCTCAGCAATTAAATCTAACGCTGGAATTATTCTCAAGACTCCAATTTCAGTCTTGTTCTTAATTCCATGGGGAGATAAGTGGATCGTTGGAACTACCGATACTCCATACACCGGAGATCGAGCAAAACCTTATGCAAGTCGCGAAGATGTTCAATATATTTTGGATCAAGCCAATCGCGTACTCTCTCCTAAATTAGATGTTTCTCAAATTATTGGTGTGTATGCAGGTTTGCGGCCTTTGGTAGCAAACAACAAGGACTCTGCAACAACTAAACTTTCACGCGAACACACAGTTGATCGACCAGCGCCAGGATTTGTGAGTATTGCCGGTGGCAAATACACCACCTATCGAGTGATGGCTAAAGATGTAATTGATCGCGCGGTCATTGAACTTCGTGCCATTAAGCCTGAGTCTGTAACAGAAAAGCTCCCACTAGTTGGCGCCGATGGTTACTTTGCATTAGCTCAACAAATAGAGCGCTTAAGTGAAACCAGTGGCCTAGATACCCAAACTATTACTCACTTGCTCGATCGCTATGGCTCAATGATGAGTGAAATTCTTGCACTTATCGAAGCGAACCCAAAGCTGGCTTCCAAAGTAGATAAAGATCTGCTTTATATAAAGGCTGAGATTGAATATGCGGCAAGTCATGAAGGTGCTCGAACAGTTGATGATGTTATTTCGCGTCGAACTCGCATTGCTTTTGAAGCCAGCGATCACGGCGTGCACTTAGCTGATGAGATTGCCGCCATTATTGCGCCAGTACTTGGGTGGAGTGCAAAAGAGCAAAAAGCTTCCGTTGCTGCCTATGAGGAACTTGTAGATCGCGAACTTGAAGCACTTGATCAACTGTTAGAAGAGCAGGAAAGCGTTAGTTCTTAATCTGATTCGCACAACCATCCACTGAAGGCTTTGGTGTTGGCTTCTTGGTTGGCTCTGGTGTAGGTGTTGGCCCTTGAACCACTGTGAAAGTTACTGCTTGAGAGCTTTGCGCATGTGTTTGTGAAACATCGGTATAAACAACTTTTCCGCTATAAGTTCCAGCAGGGACGTCTTTAATTGCTAAAGTCCATTCACCACTTGTGGCGCGCACAACAGTTTGAATCGGCTTGGTTTGTGGCGTAGTTGCAGCGTCAAAGACAAGTTTTACCGCACCAGTCACAACAGGTGTTGAGTCAGGCCGCGTGACAGTTGTTTTAAAGGTCACCAATTTGTTTGTTGTGCTGGCTGATTGTGCATTGATAACCATCTGAGTCGGCTCATTATTTGGCATCAAATCTACTAATGTCGGTGCCCAACTGCCCTTAGAGAGATTGAGGAAATCTGATGCGCTTCCTCTAAAGATATTGAGATCTAGTCGAGTTCCTGGCACACCATATTTAGGTGCAATTCCGCAGGATGTGTATTGCCAGATAGTCCATTGCGAATCACAGTTAGCACCAGTCCATGAGTGAACAAAACAACCGCCAGCTTTAATGCCTGGTTGATTGATGGGATCAAAGGGATCAATTGCATACTGGGCAAGCCAGAGAGGATATAGGGATAATTTGGCGCTCTTATTCATTGAACTCTCTAGAAAGTTTGAATAGGAATAAATGATTGGAGTTCTTCCAGTCTTTTCTTTGAGAATACCCAAGAATGTTTCAGCCCATAAAGTCACTGCAGCGCGAGTGGCATATTTCTGGCAGGCACCCGAAGAAGATAGGCGCACACACTTATTCTCCAGATCGAGGGCATAGGAAAGATCTCTTTCGGTGTAACCACCGATGGAAGCTAATCTCCATAGAGCTTTTTGGGCTTGGGCAGTTGCATCACGGATAATTGCATCTGAATCAGTGACGTCAGGCAAAATCGCATAGTGATAAAAACCGGTATAGAGACCCGCTGCTTGTGCTGCTAAATGATCCATAACAAGGTATTTAAGTGAGAGCGCATCTGCGTCATCGCGAGTGTCAGAGGCTTTAATCATGACAAAGCGCAGTCCAGCTGAGTAGGCGAGTGCGAAATCTATTTGTTTATCATTTGGATGTTGCCATCTGCTCACATCGGCCCCATGAATACGGCCACCAGGACCGAAGGATTCAATAACCAAAGAAGGATTAGTTTGTGAAATCTCGGGTAGTTTCTTTATCGTAATAGTGCGTATGGGGGAGTTTGTAATCTTGCCTGCAACATTTACTTGAGCGCGATACTTAATAGGAATATCAAATGAAGTTGCAACGGCAACAATTTTCCACGTTCCGGCTTTTGTCGTCTTAGTCATAAAACGGGTGTTCTTCCATGCACCTGAGGTATTACCTTGAATTTTAATGCTCAACCCAGAACGAGCCGGCTTAATGGTGCCGTAGAAAGTTACAACTGAATCCGTTGCCGATGGTGTTTGTCTTAAGGAAAGAGTGAGTGAGCTAGTTGCCGCCTGAACCTGTGGCACATCAATTAGTAAGAGGGTCAGTGCAATAGCGGTGATTGCAGCACGGATCTTCATCGCTCACTTATTTCAACATCAATTGCCAGTACCAATTTTATTGTTTGAATGAGAATCTGCTGTTGTTTCAATCGAGTCTCTGAGAATTCGTGAGAGCTTGAAAGTTTACGGGTATCTGAAAAATCTAAAGTAAGGGTCCTGCCATCAAATTCAGCCAAGCGGGCATCAAAGAAAGCTAGCCATGAAATTCGATCTACTTCTAGAACTGCATCGAGGACTTCGTTCCACCGATTACGTATTTCTTGCAGTTCCATAAGCGCAAACTTTACCGATTAACTCTGCGCTATTAGTGGTGTGGCGCGCCTAACCATCGAAAATACTCACCAACAAGTTGCACTCTCATATTCATATTGCCATCTGGTTGCACATTCAACTCCTGTGCCACTCGTGAAATTACTTGTTCCACAGATTTCTCACTCACATAACGTGTGCGTCCTATTTGGGCATTTGTCATTCCATCTGCAACTAATCTCAGTACTTCGGCTTGAGTATTGGTCAGGTGAGCCATCAACGCCATGACTCCTTGCTCCTGGAGTGAAGTATTACCGTTAATCCAAACCACCTTATGTTTTTCAATAGCTGAAACCTTTGACTCATTGATTGCCGTACATAAAACCGTAAAATCCACAATTGATTTCTTAATGAGTATTTTTGTACCTGCCGGTACCTCATCGTTTGAATCGCCTAAGAGGCGAAGATCAGAACAACTATTGAGAATTACGATTCCAATATTTTGATTCACTTTGCGCATATTGACTGCTACTTTTACTGCAGAAATTCCAGCAATATTCAAATCCAACAAAATCACATCTGGTTGTAATCGTCGAAGCAAATTGAGTCCAACACTCTCACTCTTAGCTTCTCCGATTACATCAATCTCATGCAACCGTAAAGCCGCAACCAGTGTGGACATTTCAAATGCATCGTCCACCACAACTAATACACGCTCACTCATGTCTTTAAGGTTAAACCTAAAGTAAATAATTACTCCGTCATAACGAGATTACTAAATTAATTGAGAGATGGCACTAGATATACGCTGTAATCATCTGTGCAGAGATAGGGTCATCCCTAGAAATGCTCTTAGCTTCTTGCGCGAGGTTGTTGGAACAGCAGTACCGCGATATTGGGCAAACCAGCAATGACACCAAGAAACCCGCGACTGTATTTGTGTCTAAGATCAGAAGGGTAATAACGCATGTAACTGCATAAGGAGCGGTCCACTTCTTTATAGTTCTGGTTTTGAACTCAACCCATCGCTCATAATTTGCGAGCCTGCGCCGCTGCATCCATACTTAGCGCTAATCAAGGCAACAAACAGGGGGAATCATGGACGCAAAGTGCCCAGTAGCACACGGAGCAAACACTCAAGTGAGTGAGTCAAACACATATTTGTGGCCCCAGGTGCTGAAGTTAGATATTTTGCATCAACATGATCGCAAGACAAATCCTCTTGGAGAAGATTTTGATTACCGCAAAGAAGTTAGAACTTTAGATTTTGTTTCAGTGAAAAGTGATCTGCATCAGTTCATGACCCAAACGCAAGAGTGGTGGCCAGCAGATTGGGGTCACTATGGCGGATTGATGATTCGCATGGCATGGCACTCAGCTGGTACATATCGCGTTGCCGATGGACGTGGCGGTGCTGGTACAGGAAGTTTTAGATTTGCTCCACTTAACTCATGGCCAGATAACGGCAATCTAGATAAAGCACGCCGCTTGCTATGGCCAATTAAGCAAAAGTATGGAAACAAACTCAGCTGGGCTGACTTATTTATTCTTGCCGGAACTATCGCCTATGAAAGCATGGGCCTAAAGACTTTCGGATTTGCTTTTGGACGCGAAGATGTTTGGCATCCAGAGAAAGATATCTACTGGGGATCTGAACCTGAACTAATGATGCCAAGTGATGAGCGATATGCAGACACTACTGATGCAAGTTCATTGGAAAACCCACTGGCTGCGGTTCAGATGGGATTAATTTATGTCAATCCTGAAGGTATCAATGGAGTTTCTAATCCAGCACTAACTGCGCAACACATCCGTGAAACATTTGCACGTATGGCGATGAATGATGAAGAGACCGTTGCTTTAACTGCAGGCGGACACACAGTTGGTAAAGCACACGGCAATGGTGATGCATCTCTATTGGGAGCAGCGCCAGAGGCTGCAGATATTTTTGAACAAGGCTTGGGATGGAACAACCATACAAAGCGTGGCGTTGGACGCAACACGGTGACAAGTGGCATTGAAGGTGCTTGGACAACTGAGCCAACTAAGTGGGATGCAGGATATTTTGAAATGCTCTTTAAGCATGAGTGGGCACTTGTAAAATCACCAGCTGGTGCGCATCAGTGGGAGCCAACAAATATTCTAGAAGCTGATAAGCCGGTAGATGTTGAGGATTCATCAATTCGCTACAACCCAATGATGACCGATGCAGATATGGCGATGATCATTGATCCGATCTATTTGGAGATCTCTAAGAAGTTCTATGCAGATCCTGCACATCTAGATGATTCATTTGCGCGTGCTTGGTTTAAGTTAACCCACCGCGATATGGGACCAAAGACTCGTTATATCGGACCTGATGCCCCAGCAGAAGAATTGATTTGGCAGGATCCGATTCCTGCAGGCACAACTTCTTATGATGTTGGAGCGGTAAAGGCAAAGATTGAAGCAACAGGTCTGTCTGTTTCAGATCTGGTATCAACAGCTTGGGATAGCGCGCGAACATTTCGTGGCTCTGACCTTCGCGGTGGGGCAAATGGATCTCGCATTCGCCTAGAACCTGCCCGCAATTGGGAAGGCAATGAGCCTGCACGTTTGAACAAGGTTCTTGCTGTACTAGAACCAATTGCTAAAGAGTCTGGTGCAAGCATCGCTGATGTGATTGTTTTGGCTGGAAATATTGGAGTTGAAAAGGCTGCAGCAGCTGGCGGAGTAAAGATTTCAGTTCCTTTCACACCAGGTCGCGGCGATGCAACACAAGTACAAACCGATGTTGCAAGCTACGCAGTACTTGAACCCATTCACGATGGATTCCGCAATTGGGTGAAGAAAGATTACGCAGTATCACCTGAAGAATTACTACTGGATAAAACTCAACTTTTGGGTCTCACCGCTCCTGAAATGACAGTACTGATTGGTGGAATGCGCGTGCTTGGTACTAACCATGCAGGCACATCTCATGGAGTCTTTACGAAGAATGTTGGCACACTTTCAACGGATTTCTTTGTGAACTTAACTGACATGAAATACGTGTGGGAGCCAGCAGGGGAGAACCTCTACAACATCCGCAATCGAAAGAGTGGAACTGTTGATTGGACAGCCACACGCGTGGATCTAGTCTTTGGCTCTAACTCAATTCTTCGTTCATACGCCGAGGTTTATGCACAAAACGATAACAAGGAAAAGTTTGTTAAAGACTTTGTTGCCGTGTGGACCAAGGTAATGAACGCAGATCGTTTTGATCTGCAGAGTTAATTCTTAGGGCTCTTAAGTGGGGCGGGTCGGGCTCGAACCGACGACGACAGAATTATGAGTTCTGGGCTCTAACCAACTGAGCTACCGCCCCTAAAACAATTAGGTAGAAGGATATCTAGTTTTACTCAATCTTTTTGCACCCCTTTTGTGCCCCAGTACTCCCACATCCCCATGACATTGAGGATAAGGGCGAAGCCAAAGATCAAATCTTCGATGGGTGCACTCATGATGCGCAGGCCACTAATTACATCTGGGTCATACATGACGATATTTCGGGATGTGAGCCACCAGTTAGTCAGCAATTGGAAGGGGAGAATAATTGCGTATGAGGACCAGAAGATAGGCCTTGTTAGAAGTGAGTTCTTGAATCCAAATAAATCTAGCAATACTGAGAAAATGAGAATTGCGATGACAATGTCGGAGTAAATCATTTTCGCAGCTCCGGATGCTTCCATTGCGGCTTAATACGGGCCACACCTTCTAGCGTCATGAGAACTGCTATTGGAATAATGAGGAAGAAGAGAATCTCTTCGATTGGAATATCGAAGGGCCCATTAAATCCGGTGACCTGCTTCTGATCAAAGTACCAATGACCTTGAGCAATGGCATAGGCATCCCAAATCAAAAATCCCAGACTAATGGGAAGTAGGCTTAAGAGAACGCGCTTCATTCGCCGTAGCACATGCACCTTGAAGGCGATTTCAAGCCAGAAGGATGCAGCTGCGGTAAAAATTAGCATCGCTAAATAACTCAACTTCAACATGCTGGATTCTCTCATAATCTATAGAGATAGTTGATACTGTCATGCAGGTTTCTAAGAAGAAAGCGTAGTGAGAATTGAAAACTCCTCTAGAACTATTTGAAAGAGTGCGCTTGTACTCATCGATGGCTGTGGCAATGGCGATTGTGGCCTCACTTGTTGCATCACAGCTAATAGGTTTAAAAGATCTCACCTGGCAAGTAGCTATTGCCCTCTTTGCCCTCGCTGTTGGAATTCCTCATGGTGCACTTGATCATTTCGTTACTGTGCCACGAACTAATAAAAAAATCATGACTGCATTCATCTTAATCTATGTATTAGTTGCATGTGCTGCAGTTCTAGCAATCTTGAAGTGGAATGTTCTTGGATTTCAGATTGTGGTCCTGATGAGCCTGGTTCACTTTGGGGTGGGAGACAGTGCTTTTCTTAATGAATTAGATCGCCTGAAGGAAAAAACTAGTTCTCGCCTACCTACACCTTTTGTTGTCCTCGCCTTTGGCTCAATTCCAGTTGTCTTGCCTCTTATTAACTCATTGAGCACGAGCGCTCTTGCGCAAGTGAATACAAATTTAGTCAACTGGCACCAAGGCTTCGATGAAAGTTTAAGAGCAATAGTTCTAGTTCTCTTTATAGTGGCAGTAGCAGCACTTGTAATTACAAAGAGGTTTCGAGATGTTATTGACCTCTTATTACTTACAGCTTTGGCAGTTCTGACTCCACCGTTGATTGCCTTCGCCGTTTATTTTGGGTGCTGGCATGCGATGCGCCATACGGCCCGCTTAACTCTTGTTTTGCCCGAATCGCTAAGTGCTTTTGAACAGGGCAATGCCTTAAAGGCTTTCTGGTCTGCAGTCTTACCTGGCACACCTGCCCTCATTGGTGCATTTATATTGGCAGCAGGGTTATGGATTTATGGCAACGTTGATAAATCATTTTTCTGGTTTGTTTTAACGATTGTGTGGGCCTTAACTGTTCCCCACATGATTGTCACAGCAAAACTCGACCGCAAAGCGCTTAGAATCTAGTCACCGCCCGATAACCTTGCGGCGTGATTAAACGATTATTACCACTCCTATTTTTATTATCTAGTGTCGTACCTGCGCAGGCTGCACCTATTTATGTATTCCCAGTGACAGGTTGTGAAGTCAACTACGCCAAAGCTCACCATGATTATGCAGCTACCGATATTTTGGCCAAAGCTGGTTGCAAGTTTGTGGCTCCAAGTAACGGCGTGGTCGATGAAGTAAATCGGATTGATACTTGGAGTGGAAAAACTAATTTAGGTATTGATCGCGGGGGACTCTACGTTTCAATCGTTGGCGAAGATGGTGTTCGCTATTATGGTTCACATCTGCGTTCCATCCCGGCAAGCATTCAACCTGGAGTGGTAGTTAAGGCTGGACGTGTGCTTGGCGCTGTTGGCGCCACTGGAAGTGCGCGTGGCACCGCTCCACATTTACATTTCGGAATCTCTTGGCCAACGCCAGCTCAAACGTGGTGGGTGCGTCGCGGAGAAGTTTTGCCGTGGAAATATTTAGATGCATGGAAATCTGGAAAAGATTTATCTCCAGTAAAGGAAGTGAATGCACGTAAGTTAAAAGTTGGTGAGATTCCACCTGTACCAAAATAAATAACCCCCACTGTTGCCAGTGAGGGTTATTTTTAAAGCGGTTTTAATTAGGCAGGATTAACTGCATCAGCCTGAGGACCCTTTGGACCCTGTACGACCTCAAATGAAACTGCCTGACCCTCTTCAAGGGACTTGTAACCATTTCCTTGGATTGCTGAATAGTGAACGAATACATCTTGTCCGCCACCATCAACTGCAATGAAACCGAAACCCTTTTCAGAGTTGAACCACTTAACTGTGCCTGTTGCCATGTTTTTA
>JBEGPY010000024.1:0-8929 GCA_041181205.1 Actinomycetota bacterium
TCGATTGCTGCTAGAAAGTCGGCAGCTGATCCAATGTCATTTACTGCAATTACAGGTGCTGTAGTCAAGTTGCTCCGTAGGGATAGATGAGTAGTAGTTTCCGCTTTCGCGGCTGGAGGGTAAGGGTACGGTTTACGCATCAATTTGAGCAAATCCAAGCGGGAATTTCACGCTCGCAGATAGGATTGCCAGAACAATGAATAGATACAAGGAACTTCTGGCCTTTCCGCATGTTGTGACTTTGGCATTAGCGGCATTTCCAGCACGTCTTGCCTATTCGATGATCGGCTTAGGAATATTTTTTAAGGCTGAACAAGAAACAGGATCTGTCGCCGTTGCCGGATTAGCCATTGGCTTGAACTCTCTAGCTGGCTCTTTCACCGCCGGAATCCGTGGCTCAATGATGGACAAGTGGGGTCAAAAATGGCCACTACGTATTTTTGTTCCTTGCTATGCATCTTTGATTTTGGCCCTGAATTCAATGCATTCTAAAGAATCGATTTTGATTACAGCTTTCATACTAGGAATCTCTGCTCCCCCCATCAATTTATCTGTTCGACCATTGTGGAAAGATATCGTTCCTGAAAATTTCCTACGCACTGCATACGCACTTGATTCAGCAATGATGAACACAACGACAATTTTTGGTCCAGTAGTAGTAACTTCACTAGCACTCTCATCACATCCGGCCATGGCATTAAATGTCACCTCAGCACTCATGATTATTGGTGGCACAGCATTAGCCCTCACTTCTGTCTCACGCAATTGGGTTCCTGAAAAGAAAGCCAAAGGTCAGCAAAAACTTTGGAGAGATAGAGCTATTCAACTTCTTATGTTTGAAGGCTGCTTCATTGGATTTGGTTGGGGTGTTTTTGATGTTGCTGTTCCAGCCTATGCAACCCAAGAAGGAGTTCCACAACGCGTTGCCTGGATCTTTGCAGCCTTTGGTGTTGCGACAGTTATTGGTGGCCTTTTGGGTGGTTTAGTTTCTAAGAAATTAGCTCCACTCTCAGCTCTGCGAAATGCATATCTAGTCTGGTTCATAACCTGCATACCAATAGCCTTCACTTATCCAGATTGGACAATGGCACTGGTCGGAACATTTATTGGTCTGATGGGTGGGGCAGTACAAGTTTTCTACTTTGAAGTTTTAGAAGCAGTAAGACCACAAGGCTCACAAACATCTTCCCTCGGGTGGATCTGGAGTGTTGAAGGTTCTTTTATGGCAGTTGGCGCTGCAACTGGTGGATGGATTTCAGAGCATTACTCGCCTCAAGTTGGTTTGGGATTACTTCCCTTAATGCTTCTCTGCGGTCTATTGATTCTCACATTAGGAAAGAAGCGTTTGGCTGCTGCCAATGATGTTCCAACCGAAGAAGAAGATCTGCAAGCTATTAAAGATATCTCCAACGAAGTGAAGTAATTAGTGCGCAGCCTCATGCCACGTAAGCCCCAAACCAGCACTCACATCGAGCGGAGCACGCAGCGGATAGGCCGCACCCATTTCTCTCTTAACTAATGTTGTCATCTGATCTTCTTCGCCCTTAACAACTTCAACGATTAATTCATCGTGAATCTGTAGTAATAGCCGTGATTCAAGCTTTTCTTTTTCAATTGCAGCCTGAACTTTAAGCATTGCTAATTTAATGATGTCAGCCGCGGATCCCTGGATAGGCGCGTTAAGTGCCATACGCTCTGCCACTTCACGGCGTTGGCGATTATCGTGCATAAGATCAGGCAAATACCTACGACGTCCCATGATTGTTTCGGTATAACCAACCTTTCGTGCATCCTCCACAACCACCTTTAAGTAATCGCGAATTCCACCAAAGCGCTCAAAGTACTTATCCATCAAATCTTGCGCGGCGGGGGGCGAGATATCCAACTGCGCAGAGAGACCATAAGAAGATAGACCGTAGGCAAGTCCGTATGACATTGCTTTGATCTGCCTACGCATTTCAGGATCAACATCATGTGCTTTGACGCCAAATATCTCTCCAGCAATCCTTGCATGTAGATCTTCGCCAGATTCAAAAGCTTTGAGAAGTTTTTCATCATGGGATAAGTGAGCCATGATGCGCATTTCAATCTGGCTGTAGTCAGCAGTTAACAGGCCAACATAACCCTTACCTGCGATAAAGCAGTTACGAATAGTGCGACCTTCTTCTGTTCGAACTGGGATGTTTTGTAAATTAGGACCGGTAGAAGACAAACGCCCAGTAGCTGCAACGGTCTGCTGAAAATGCGTATGGATGCGACCATCCTTTGCAATTTCTGCGATCAATCCCTCAACAGTTGTTCCCAGCTTCTTTGTCTCGCGAATGCGCAGTAATGATGTTAAAACTGGGTGACCGCTCTTTTGATGCAGCCAATCCAAGCTTTCTGCATCGGTTGTATAGCCAGTCTTAATCTTTTTAGTCTTTGGTAGTTTAAGTTCATCAAAGAGAACCACCTGTAGTTGCTTAGGTGACGCCACATTAAATTCATGTCCCACGGCATCATGTGCGGCCTTAGTTTCCCTGCTTACTTCTCCTTCAAAGTAGGTAGCAAGCTTGTCTAACTCTTTCTTATCAACGGCTATTCCAAGAGACTCCATCTTGGCTAAAAGAGCGGCAATAGGTAGTTCTATGTCATTAAATAGATCCCACAATCCACGCTCATTGAGCTCTCGCGTCAAGGAATCTCTCAGGGTAAAGAGTGCACGAGCCGAAGTCAGTAGCTCTTGTTCGGACGATGAAAAGTTAATTGCACTGCCATCTCCCCACCGCTCTTGTAGATCTTTGAGCTCTTGGGCTCGAACACCTGGATTAACTAAATAGGCTGCAAGTGAAGTATCAAATGCAATACCAGCCAGACCATTAATACGAGCAAGTGATTTAGCATCATGAGCAATCTTTGGAATAGATGCATCGGTAGCCCAATCCCCCATCGTTGATGAGTGAACCAGGAAGATGTCTTCTTGAGAAAAAGCAACGGCATATCGCTGTAACTTCTCTTCATCCAAAGAGAAGGTGATTGCAATCTCACCTTTGTGCTTAGCGATCTTTGCATCCAACTCAGCTGGATTTAACACACCCTCACTCATCTGCTCTGCAAAGAGTTCAAACTCTGGTTCGGCAGATTTTGAACTGCCTTTGAGAAGTATCGGTTTCATTCGATCTTTAAGTGTTTTGAACTCAAGGCGATCAAAGAGTGGGTTAGTCAATGCCTCATCCACACCAGACCAGGCAAGTGCATCAATGCTTAAATCCATGGGAACTTCTGCAACTAGTTGAGTGAGCTCTCGGTTACGAATGACATTATCAATCGAATCACGCAGCGCTTGGCCAACTTTGCCGCCAACTTTATCCACATTCGACAGAAGTTCTTGAAGTGACCCATATTCAACAACCCACTTGGCTGCCGTCTTTTCACCAACACCTGGGATCGAAGGCAAGTTATCACTGGGATCTCCGCGAAGTGCGGCAAAGTCTGGATATTGCGAAGGTGACATTCCATATTTTTCTTGCACAGCATCTGGTGTCATTCGAGCTAAATCACTCACGCCGCGCTTGGGATAGAGCACTGTCGTCTTATCATTTACTAACTGGAAAGAATCTCGATCTCCCGTGCAGATAAACACCTCTGCACCTTCTTTCTCAGCCCGCTTAGTTATTGTGGCCAGAATGTCATCGGCCTCATATCCCTCAACCTCAAACTGCGTGATACCAAAAGCTCTCACTAATTCATGTAGATAGGACATCTGGGAGCGAAACTCATCCGGAGTTTTTGCCCGATTAGCTTTGTATTCAGGAAAGATTTCAGAGCGAAAAGTCTTGCGAGAAACATCAAAGGCCACGGCAACGTGGGTCGGTTTCTCACTGGAGAGCAGTGAGAGCAGCATCGTGGCGAAGCCATAAATTGCATTGGTGTGCTGGCCAGATGCGGTAGTGAAGTTCTCGGCAGGAAGGGCGTAAAAAGCGCGATATGCCATGGAGTGCCCATCGATAAGTAATAGGCGTTTGCTCATGGGCACATCTTAGGTTGCGCACTAGAATACGCCTCATGATCAACGAAGAGTTTGTAGAGTTTTACAAAGAACGCGGCAGCGGCGCACTAGATCAAAAAATGGGCATCAAGATTCTTGAAGCTGAGCAAGGCCGCATCGTTGGAACAATGCCTGTTGAAGGTAACACCCAACCCATGGGCCTTTTACATGGTGGAGCAAGTGTTGTTTTGGCTGAAAGCCTTGGCTCAATCGGAACGTCGCTCCACGCCGGTCCTCATCGCAAAATCGTTGGCGTTGATATCAATGCAACGCACCACAAATCTGCAACAAGCGGATTGGTCACTGGTGTAGCAAGAGCGATTTCACTCGGTAAGACCTTATGCAGTTGGGAAATTGTAATTACCAATGAAGCAGGCGAACGTACTTGTACGGCGCGTATTACCTGTTTAATCCTGGCAGAGCGTTAAGAATGCGCTCCAGTGCCCAGATATGCCTCGCGCACTGCAGGGTCATTGAGTAGATCTGACGCCTTAGCCTCTTTGACCACATTTCCAGTCTCCAAGATATAAGCACGGTGTGCACGCTGTAGTGCTTGCTGTGCATTTTGCTCAACGAGCAAGATTGTCACACCAGTCTTATTAATTTCGGTGATGATGCGGAAAATATTGGCAATCATCTGAGGTGCAAGTCCCATGGATGGTTCATCAAGAAGTAAGACCCTTGGACGAGACATGAGCGCACGCCCAATAGCCAGCATCTGTTGTTCTCCACCAGATAGGGTTCCGCCAGCTTGTGCCACGCGCTCTTTCAAACGTGGGAAGAGTGTGTAGATCTTATCGAGATCCTCACTCATCTCGGCTTTGCGGTTTTTGCGGTGAAACTTTCCCATCTCTAAATTCTCTAGCACTGTCATTCCAGGAAAGATTCCGCGTCCCTCAGGTGCCTGTGAGATACCAAGGTCCACGCGCTCATGTGCTGGAAGGTTTGAAATATCTTGACCATCAAAGATGATGGAGCCAGATGAGACTTTGCGAAGACCTGAGATTGTTTTGAGTGTTGTTGTCTTACCGGCGCCGTTAGCACCGATCAAGGTAACAATTTCACCATCGTTAACAACGACAGAGATGCCCTTAATCGCTTCAATCTTGCCGTAGTGAACGTGGAGATCTTTAATTTCAAGACGCATCAGCTGGCACTCCTAAATAGGCCTCAATCACCTTGGGATCTTTTTGGACCTTACTTGGCAGGTCATCTGCGATTTTGACACCGAAGTCAAGGACTACAACGCGATCTGAGATTCCCATGATCAGCGACATGTCGTGTTCGATAAGAAGAACGGTGTAACCAGCATCGCGGATTCGCTTAATGAGTGCGGCAAGTTCAACTTTTTCGGCCGGGTTAAAGCCAGCAGCTGGCTCATCGAGCAGAAGTAGCTGTGGGTTAGTTCCCATTGCACGTGCGATTTCAAGACGGCGCTGAACACCATAAGGCAGGTTCTTTGCTAAACGATCTGCATACTCATCGATTCCAATGAACTTTAAGATCTCAAGTGCACGTTCGCGGTTCTCACGCTCTTCGCGGCGAGCACGCGGCATACCAAACAAAGCACCAATTAACCCACTCTTTTTATGAGCATCCGTTGCAGTTATAACGTTTTCAAGGGTAGTCATATCTCCCCACAAACGAATGTTTTGGAACGTACGAGCAATTCCCATCTGGGTAATTTCAAAGCGCTTTTGCTTATTGATTGCTGTTCCTGCAAAAGTGATGGTGCCACTCGTTGGCTTATAAACGCCGGTAACAACATTAAAGACGGTTGTCTTGCCGGCACCGTTAGGACCAATCAAAGCAAGAATCTCACCTTTTTTGACTTCAAGGTTTACTTCGCCAAGAGCTGTTACACCACCGAATTTCATCGTGACGTTTTCAAGTGAAAGAAGTATCTCAGCCATTATGCATTTACCTCTTTCTTATAAATAGCCTTTTCGCGCTTTTTACGTGGCAACAATCCATCTGGGCGAAAGTTCATTACAACGACAAGAACTAATCCGAATACCAAAAGACGTGCATCTGAGATAAAGCGGATGCGATCAGGTAGATAACCAAGAATTGTGGCTCCCACTACAACACCCCAGATATTACCTATTCCACCAAATACCACACAGGAGAGAATCAAAATAGAAATATTGAGCGTGAACATTTCAGGTGCGATAAACAAGTTCTTAGATGCATAAAGAACACCAGCAGCTCCACCTACGGCTGCACCTAATGTAAATGACCAGATTTTGTACTTAAGAGTTGGTACACCCATGAGCTCGGCGGCATCTTCATCTTGACGAATAGCCTCCCAAGCACGACCCGGACGGCGCACGCTCAGGCGGCGAATCATCCAGATGGTTAACATAATCATTATGACAACAACCCAGAAAAAGACTTTTTGATCATCTAACTTAAACTTCAAAGGCCCGATATCTGGAGGCATTGGAATGTTAGCGATTCCGTTAGGTCCCTTACTCCATGATGAGTTTAGTAACACTAAGCGCACAATTTCACCAAAACCTAAAGTAACGATGGCAAGGTAGTCACCACGCAAACGAAGTGTTGGAAGACCCAGAATCACACCGGCCAACATTGCAAATCCAACACCAAATGGCATGATCTCCCAGGTGTTTAGCCCTGTAGTGGTTCCCATGATCGCCATTGTGTAAGCACCAATTGCAAAGAAAGCCACATAACCCAGATCGAGCATGCCTGACTTGCCGACCACAATATTTAATCCCAGTGCCATCAGCACGAAGATTCCGACTGGATAAACCAGTACGGCGTCATAGGCAGCAATGGGAGTTGCTAAGAATGAAGCTCCCGCAAATGGAAGAAGTCCAACGAGAATAACTGAGGTGATCGCAATAACCACACGCTTGGGGCGATTAGCGCGCTCCCAAATATCTGCGCCCCAGTCACGAAGATTCCAATAGTTTCTAATTTTCATCAGTTACGCCCTCGTTGTCTGGACGGCTTCGCCAAATAAACCATTGGGCTTAAAGAGAAGAACAAGAACTAAGACGATGAAGACAGTTACTGCCTTCCACTGTGTACCAAGAACAGCTGAGGCATAAACCTCAAGTAATCCCAAGCTAAGTCCGCCATAGAAGGCGCCTCGGATATTTCCAATTCCACCGAGAACCGCTGCGGTAAATGCTGCCATGCCCATTGTAAAGCCAATATTAAATTTAGTGTATTCAAAAACCGTGATGTAGAAGAAGGCTGCAGCACCTGTTGCTAAGCCACCCACAAGAAATGTTGTAGTGATAACACGGTTGAGGTTTACACCCATGAGCTTTGCTGCATCTTCATTTTGGGATACCGCACGAATTGCCTTACCCATACGAGAGAGCTTAATAAAGCGCTCAAGAACAAAGAAAATACCTGCAGCAGCAATAATTGTAATTACTGTATCAAGGCGAATGTTTGCGCCCCACACTTCAGTCAAAATAATTTTTTCAAGAACGCGTGGAGATCCAACTGGTCGTGAATCTGTCAAAAGACGCATTACTTCTTGCAGCGCAATTGAAATACCAATTGCAGAAATGAGAGTTGCAAGTCGGTTAGTACCCTTCATACGAAGGCGACGGTAAGCAACAAACTCAACAAAGACTGCAGTGAGTCCGGCAACTAACATCGACATGAACAAGCTTGTAACTAGAACCAAGACCAACTTTGCACCCGATGCTGGTTCTGAAGTCTGTGTGTAATGGAAAATATCGCGCGAAGTTATAACTGTTCCAAATGTTCCCCACATAAAGATCTCGGAGTTCGCAAAGTTAATCATGCGTAGTACTCCATAAACCATGGTGTATCCAAGGGAGATTAAAACATAGATAAATCCAAGGGCGATTCCTGCAATTGTCAGCGACCAGAACTGATCAATTAGTACTGCAAACATTGTTCTCCTTCGCTGATGTCTCTGCGCGAGTATAAAGGTACATGTTACGCAAGAGGTGGGTGTCTTGGCCTCTTTTTCAAGAGATTTCCAAAACACCCACCAACTTCTTAAGCGTCAGTCCTAGTTAATTACTTGATGATTCCTGTGTTAACTAGAACACCATTCTTTGTTGTGAAACCAGCAAATAGTCCGTATGAAATGTCGCCATTTGCATCGAACTTAATTGTGTTTCCAGAGATGCTCTTACCGCTGTATGCGTTAACGAAAGCAAGCATCTTTGTGCGTGTTGTCTTTCCAGCCTTGATTCCAGCTAGCAAGATGTTTGCAGCATCGAATGACTCAACTGAGTAAACACCAGATGAAACGCCCATCTTCTTTACGAAGTCAGCTTCCATCTTCTTGTCTACGCCAGCAAGACCGCCCACGCCAGTAACCTTTGAACCTTCAGCTGCAGCTCCTGCAAGCTTTGGGAACTCCTGGTTGAATACTCCGTCGCCGCCAGCAAATACTGCCTTTGAACCTGAGTCACGAAGCTGCTTGATGAAGACAGCAGCTTGGCTGTAGTAACCAGTGTAGATAACAACAGTTGCACCAGATGTCTTGATCTTTGCAATTGTTGGGCTGAAGTCTGTTGTTGTGTTTGGAACTGAGTCTCCACCAACAACTGATGCTCCAGCAACCTTCTTCAAACCAGCTTCAACGAAGCCACGAAGAGGTACTGCGTATGCTGATTGGTCATCGAAAACGAAAACCTTTGCAGCTGAAACGCCTGCTGTTGCGTACTTAGCCAAAGCTGGACCCTGAAGGTCATCTTTACCTACGACGCGGTGGAAAATTGGTCCACCAAAGTCAGGAGATGTTGGGTCAGTTAGTGACACGCGTGTTGCTGATGGTGAGATCAACGCCATGTTTACTGACTTGTAATATGGAAGTGAAGCAATTGTTGCACCTGAGTAAGCAGGTCCTACAACGCCAAGAACGTTCTTGTTTGATGCAAC
>JBEGPY010000025.1:0-8411 GCA_041181205.1 Actinomycetota bacterium
CTCATTTCCGATCACTAGTGCCCCAGCTAGTGCATGAGCAGTTTCAATGGCTGGAATTATTCCTTCAGTCCGAGAAAAGAGAGAGAACGCGGCCATCGCAGCATCATCATTAACCGCGCGATACTCGGCACGACCAATGTCATGCAAGTATGCATGCTCTGGACCTATGCCTGGATAATCTAAACCGGCAGAGATTGAATGAGATTCAACGGTCTGGCCGTTTTCATCTTGCAAAACGTAAGAACGAGTCCCGTGCAAAACACCTTCTGAACCACCACTAATTGTTGCTGCATGGCGACCAGTTTCAATTCCATCGCCTCCTGCTTCTAATCCAATCAAGCGCACGCCAGCATCTGGAATGAAGGCATGGAAAATTCCTATTGCGTTGGATCCTCCCCCAACGCATGCAAGAACAGCATCAGGTAATTTCCCTGTCAATGCTAAAACCTGTTCGCGAGATTCTTCACCAATTATTTTATGGAAATCGCGCACCATCGTTGGAAATGGGTGAGGCCCAGCAACGGTGCCCAACATGTAATGTGTTGTTGCAACATTTGTTACCCAATCTCGCATTGCTTCATTGATGGCATCTTTTAACGTGCGAGAACCTGAAGTCACCGGAAATACTTCAGCACCTAATAATTTCATTCGGGCAACATTGAGTGCTTGACGGCGCGTGTCTTCTTCGCCCATGTAAACAACACACTCAAGTCCCATTAACGCAGCAGCCGTTGCCGCAGCAACACCATGTTGTCCCGCGCCTGTTTCAGCGATGATGCGCTTCTTACCCATTTTCTTTGTAAGCAAAGCTTGACCTAAAACATTATTAATCTTGTGACTACCGGTGTGATTGAGATCCTCGCGCTTGAGCAAGATTCTTGCTCCGCCAGCATGTTCAGAAAATCTCTTAGCTTCTGTGATGATGCTTGGACGTCCTGTGTATGTGCGATGAAGTTCGGCAAGCTCTGCTTGAAAAACTGGATCGGTTTTTGCAGCATTGTGGGCTGCTTCTAACTCATCCAAAGCTCCAATAAGTGCTTCAGGCACAAAGCGCCCACCGTATTGACCAAAATGGCCAAGCACATCACTTGTCTGGATTGTCATGAGCCAATCCTATCCTCGCCTAGAAGTTCACGCATCGCCAACTCTGGATTGGAAGATTTAACCAAGGCCTCACCCACTAAAATTGCGCTAGCACCATTACTTTGCGCAAACTCCACCTCAGCCCGTGTAGAGATTCCAGATTCTGCCACCCGCACCACATCAGATGGAATAAGTGGGAGTAGCTCGGCAAATGCTTTTGCATCAACATCTAATGTTTTTAGATTACGAGAATTAACACCAACAATGCGTGGTGAAATTTCTAGCGCTCTTTCAAGTTCATCATGGGTATGCACTTCAACAAGTGAGCGCATGCCTAAGCCTTCAGCCAGTTGATGAAAATCAATAAGCTGTGACTTACTCAATGCAGCAACAATAAGAAGCACAACGTCAGCTCCATGAGCACGTGCTTCAAAGAATTGATATTCATCAACCATAAAATCTTTACGCAAAATTGGAATATTCACTCGTGAGCGAACAGCATCTAAGTCAGCAAGTGATCCACCAAAACGGCGTCTTTCAGTCAACACACTAATCACACTGGCTCCAGCGCTTTCATACTGCTCTGCCAAACTTGCAGGATCTGCAATTGTGGCAAGTGCTCCCTTACTTGGGGAAGAGCGCTTGACTTCAGCAATCACTGAGAGCTCATTACGAAGCAATGTATCTAAAGGATCTCGCACCGGCGCCGCTGTATCCATCGCTTCTTGCAGTTGAGCTAATGGTTTTCTGCGAGCTGCTAGATCTTCGCGCACCCCTTCAATGATTGAATCGAGAACGCTCATTTTTTATCCTGCTCAGTTGGATCAATACCTTCATCAAGTGCGCTCCATGTATTGAGCACACGGGGTTTTCTCTCATAGCGTGAAGAAAGTTTGAACTTCTTTCCGATAAGAAGAACTACGGCATAAACAACAAGGATGCTCACGCCAATTGCTATTGATTGCTCCATCAGTTCTTTCGCAATCTGTTTGCCGAATCAACTGCCATTAAGACTGCCGCTGCCTTATTTCTACACTCTTGATTTTCTGACTCGGCATCAGAATCTGCAACGATTCCAGCGCCCGCTTGCACATATGCAACGCCATCATGAATAAGGGCGGTTCTAATCGCAATACATGTGTCGATGTTTCCTGTGAAATCTAGATAGCCAACAATGCCTCCATAAACTCCACGGCGCGTTGGTTCGAGTTTTTCAATAATCTCCATAGCCCGAGGCTTAGGTGCTCCAGATAAAGTCCCAGCAGGAAAGACTGCAAAGAGTGCATCTACTGGAGTTGAGTTGGCTCCTAAGGTGCCAGTAACCGTTGAAACAATATGCATCACATGTGAATATCTTTCAATGTGCATGAAATCAATAACTTCAACTGATCCTGGAGCACACACTCGTCCAAGATCATTTCTGCCTAAATCAACCAGCATCAAATGCTCTGCGCGCTCTTTTGGATCTGCCAAGAGTTCTTCACCCAAGCGGTGATCCTCTTCTGGAGATGATGAGCGCTTTCTAGTTCCTGCGATGGGATGAATCATCACTTCACGTTGATTTACTTTCACCAACGCTTCAGGACTTGATCCCACAATTGTGATTCCCTCATTGAAACGGAAGAGATACATATACGGACTTGGATTATTAAGGCGCAGCATGCGATAAACATCGATTGCATCGGCAGAACATGGCATTGAAAAACGTTGAGAAAGAACTATCTGGAACGCCTCCCCAGCCAGTATCTCCTCCTTTGCAATAGCAATCTTAGCTTTGAACTCATCAGGACTCATGTTGGCAACAAAGGCTGGTGAAGCATGTGAATCAATCTGTGCAATATCTCCATCAAGGGGCGCAGCTAAGTCTGCCTGCATACGATCTAATCGCTCGTTACATGCACTGAAAGCTTCATCAATTCGATTACCACTACCATCCCAGTTAATGGCATTAGCAATTAAAGTAATAGTTCCATCGCTGTGATCTAGGACAGCTAAATCACTGGTCAACATAAAACTTAACTCTGGAAGTGGCAGATCTTTCTTTGAAAGGCTAGGGAGTTTTTCCAAACGACGCACAACGTCATAACCCATGAAACCAACTAAGCCTCCAGTTAGCGGAGGCAATCCAGCAATGGTCGGTGATTTCAAATGTGCTGCAGAAAGACGCAACGCTTCGAGTGGGTCAATGCCTGTTGGAGCACCAGCCGGCGCTGTGCCCTGCCAGTAAGCCTTTCCATCTTTTTCACTCAGCGTTGCTTCACTTCGCACACCAATAAATGAATATCTCGACCATGCACCGCCATGTTCAGCTGATTCCAATAAAAAGGTATTGGCAGCGTTCTTGGCTAACTTTCTATAGACGCCCAACGGTGTTTCACCATCTGCAAGTAGGCGTCTTGAAACTGGTATTACATTTGAAATCTTGGCATAAGCACGAAATTCATCCAGGTTCATTCTTACTTTCCTAGCGCTAACGGTGTGTGAAAACAGGTTTGTTCACCCGTATGGCAGGCAACACCAGTTTGTTGCACGCTGATAAGTAATGCATCGCCATCGCAATCCAAAGCAACAGAGATTACGTTTTGAAAGTGACCAGAAGTTGCACCTTTCACCCACAGCTCATTTCGAGAGCGTGACCAGTAGGTTGCTTTTCCGGTGCTAAGAGTGAGCGCTAATGATTCAGAGTTCATATAAGCAAGCATCAGAACTTCATGAGAAGTTGAATCTTGCACAACGGCAGGAATGAGCGTTGTCGAATCTTTAAGAAGTGCCATCACTGCTGGATCAAGAGCGCTCATAGGTTAATTCTGCCTTACCTAACGGCCACGGCGCGCACGGGATAATTGTGCGAATCAAGATATGACTTCACATCCCCAATACGGTGAATTCCGAAGTGGAACACGCTGGCTGCGAGTAGCGCGTCTGCGCCAGCATCCAGGGCTGCACTAAAATCTGCCAAAGTTCCAGCACCACCGCTTGCAATCAATGGCACCTTTGAAACTGAACGCATAGCTGTAATCATTCCGATGTCATAACCAGCACGGGTTCCATCTGCATCCATAGAGTTCAAAAGAATCTCACCGACACCCAATGCACACGCTTTCTCAACCCACTCAATTGCATCGATACCTGTTCCCTCTCGACCACCATGAGTTGTAACTTCAAATCCTGACTCCGTCCGAGCACGACGAGCATCTACTGAGAGAACTAGTACTTGGGAACCAAAGCGATCTGCGATTTCAGCAATCAACTCTGGACGCGCGATGGCTGCAGTATTGATTGAAACTTTGTCAGCACCAGCTCGAAGTAAGCGATCGACATCGGCGACATTTCTTATTCCTCCACCAACGGTAAGTGGAATAAATACTTGCTCAGCCGTGCGGCGAACAACATCCAGAGTTGTCTCACGCCCATCAACGCTTGCTGAGATATCAAGAAAAGTTAACTCATCGGCGCCTTCTGCTCCATAAAGAGCAGCCATTTCGACTGGGTCTCCTGCATCAACTAGGTTTGTGAAGTTAACACCCTTAACCACGCGTCCATCAGTGACATCAAGACAGGGAATGATGCGAACTGAAAGTGTCATCGCCCTGTAACTTTCAGCGCTTCTTGCAAGGTAAAGGCACCAGCGTATAAAGCTTTACCGACGATTGCCCCTTCAACACCGGTTGCATTGAGATCACACAAAGCTTGAATATCGATTAAAGAAGAGATTCCACCGCTAGCCACAACTGGTTTGGTAGTTGCTGCACACACAGATTTGAGTAGTTCTAAATTTGGTCCAGCAAGCGTGCCATCTTTTGTCACATCAGTGACTACATAGCGAACACAACCATCTTTATCTAGCCTTGAAAGCGTTTCAAAGAGATCTCCGCCCTCTTTGGTCCACCCACGTGCAGCAAGAACATGACCGCGCACATCAAGACCAACAGCAATGCGATCTCCAAATTCACCAATGACTCGCGCAGTCCATTGCGGATCTTCCAACGCTGCAGTTCCAAGATTTACTCGTGCACACCCCGTTGCAAGTGCTCTACGCAAAGATTCATCATCTCTAATGCCACCAGAGAGCTCCACCTTTATATCTAGTGCACCAATGACATCAGCCAACAACGCAGCGTTACTGCCACGACCAAAAGCAGCATCTAGATCAACTAAGTGCAACCATTCAGCGCCAGCTGCCTGAAACTCAAGTGCAACTTCTAACGGGGCTCCATAAATACTCTCTTTGGCAAGTTCACCTTGCACCAAGCGCACAGCACGCCCATCTTTCACATCAACTGCAGGTAGAAGTTCTAGGTAACTCATAGCGCCTTCACCCAATTCTTTATTAACGCTAATCCAGCATCCCCTGATTTCTCTGGATGAAATTGCGTTGCCGAAACATAGCCATCTTCAACAGCGGCTAAAAACTTTTCACCATGAAAACTCCACCCCTGCATTTTTCCAACAGCTGTCTTGGCTGCGTATGAGTGAACAAAATAAAATGATTCTCCTGCTACACCTTTAAATAGCGTGGAGTTCGGATCACTCTCAACGCTATTCCAGCCCATGTGAGGAAGTATCGGTGCATCAAGGCGAGAAACTTCACCTTCCCAGACTCCAACTCCAACATGATTTCCAGTTTCAGCATGCTCGCTACCCTCTTGAAAAAGAATCTGCATACCAATACAAATTCCCAATACTGGTCGCTCATTGGCAATTCGTTCACGGATAATGGCCGCACCATCAACAGTTCGTAATCCCTGCATGCAGGCAGCAAAAGCGCCAACGCCTGGAACAACTAAACCATCAGCTTCAAGTGCTACGGCGCGATCTGCCGTGACAACAACATCGACACTAGAGGTTGCAAATGCCCTTTGCGCCGAACGTAAGTTGCCTGACCCATAATCAAGAATTGCGATCAAAGAGAGCCTTTAGTCGACGGGATACCTGCAACTCTTCCATCAAGTGAAACTGCATCGCGCAGTGCACGGGCAACTGCTTTGAATTGTGCTTCGAAAACATGGTGTGCATTTCTTCCTTCAAGCACCCGAATATGCAATGCAATATGAGCTTCAGCAACAATTGATTCCCAAATATGTTTTCCAAGTGTTGTGTCAAAAGTTCCGATGAGTTCAACAATCTCTGGTTGACGGTGAACTAGGTATGGACGACCAGAGAGATCAACAGCTGCTTGAACTAAAACCTCATCAAGTGGAACCATGGAATCACCAAAGCGACGAATGCCAGCTTTATCCCCTAACGCCTCACGTAGTGCTTGGCCAAATGCGAGTGATGTGTCTTCAACGCTATGGTGAGAATCAACCTCAACATCACCTGTTGTCTTGATCGTGAGATTAAAGCCAGAGTGCTTACCTAGCTGGGACATCATGTGATCAAAAAATGGCACACCAGTTGAAACGTCGATAACGCCCTGTCCATCTAAATTAAGCTCAACTAAAACATGTGACTCTTTAGTTTCTCTTTCGACTCGTGCTGTTCTCATGGTGGCCTCTCCTTAGATGAGTTCTTTTAATGCAGACATAAATAATGTGTTTTCGGCTTCATTGCCAACAGTTACGCGCAAATACCCTGGTAGGCCGACATCTCGAATTAGGACGCCTTTACCTAGTAGTTCATGCCAAAGTTTAGGGGCATCGACGCTAAATCCTGTAAATAGGATGAAGTTTGCGCTGCTGGGCACAGTCGCAAGGCCCAATGCATGTAGTTGCGCAGTCAATGACTCCCGAGCTTGAATCAACTCAGAGACATATCCCAGTAGTTCATCTTTAAAATCAATAGCAACTGATGCTGCAGCTTGAGTCAATGCACTTAGGTGATACGGCAATCTCACAAGCATCATGGCATCTTTGACCGAACTTTCACTGACCAAATAACCCACTCGTGCTCCTGCAAATGCAAATGCCTTGCTCATTGTCCGAATCACAACAACATGAGGATTATTAGCAATAAGGGTTACTGCAGATTGTTCTGAAGAGAACTCAGCATAAGCCTCATCAACTATTAGTAACCCGCCAACTTTCGCCACAGCGTCAGCAAGTAACTTAATTTCAGAGATCGAAACTGAGCCACCAGTTGGATTATTTGGTGTGGTAATAAAAGTGAGTACTGGTTTTGTCTCCGCAATCTGAATGGTTGCCATTTCAACATTGAGGGAGAAATCTGCATTTCGTCTTCCATCTATCCATGTAGTCCCACACACCTTTGCAATCAGTGGGTGCATCGAATATGAAGGAGTGAAACCAAGGGCGTTGCCCTGACCGAAAGCAAGAAAAATAGATTGAATGATTTCATTACTTCCATTAGCTGCCCAGATATTATCGAGCGTGATCTTCACTTGAGAAGTTGAATTGATATAGCCAGCCAACTTAGTACGTAGCACCTGCGCGTCGCGATCGGGATAGCGATTTAAATTCGCTGCCACACCCAACACGGCATCAGCAATCGCTTTCTGCAATGCAGGTGAAGGTGAATATGGATTTTCATTAGTGTTCAGTGATGCCTGTGCAGGAATTTGCGGGGCTCCATATGGCGTAAGGGGAGTTAACTCCTTACGCAGTGGCAACCAAATTGGCCAACTCATTTATGAATTTTCCAATCTGATAGTCATAGCTTGTCCGTGGGCAGGTAGGTCCTCGGAATTAGCTAATGTCACAACGGTTGGAACTAAGTCGGTGAAAGCTTTTTCGCTGTATTCAATAAAGTGCAGACCACGTAAAAATGTCTGAACTGATAAGCCACTTGAATGGCAAGCGCACCCACCCGTAGGCAACACGTGATTAGAACCCGCTGAATAATCTCCTAGAGAGACTGGTGAGAAGCGACCGATAAATACAGCTCCAGCATTTCTAATCTTTAAAGAATCTTCACGTGCATTCATGGTCTGGATCTCTAAATGTTCTGCGGCATAGGCATTAACAACATCTATTCCCTGCCTCATGTCATCAACCAAAACAATTGCTGACTGCACACCAGACAAGGCAGAAGCAATACGCTCTTTGTGCTTCGTCTTTCCCACTTGTATTTTCAACTCAGATTCAACCGCTTTAGCCAACTCATGTGAATCTGTTACCAAAATAGCTGCCGCTATGACATCGTGCTCAGCTTGGCTAATTAAGTCTGCAGCAACATCTGTAGCTAGCGCAGATGAATCAGCAAGGATTGCAATTTCGGTTGGGCCAGCCTCTGAGTCAATTCCAATCACACCACGGAGTGCGCGTTTAGCAGCAGCAACATAGATATTGCCTGGCCCTGTAACAAGATCACTTTTCTCACACAAGCCTTCAACACCATAAGCAAACATTGCAATCGCCTGGGCTCCCCCA
>JBEGPY010000026.1:0-8406 GCA_041181205.1 Actinomycetota bacterium
AGTTTCAATTTTGCGTGGTTCAGACTCAGAAATTCCGGCAGCATCCCAGTTCACTTCACCGGCATACAACACAGCGTTACGGCCCTTACCAATATCAACAAATGCTGCTTCCATAGAAGGAAGAACGTTTTGAACGCGGCCTAAGTAAACGTTACCAACGTATGAAACGTTGCTGTTGCGGTTCACATAGTGCTCCACCATGATGCCATCTTCAATAACAGCGATCTGTGTGCGATCTGCAATCTGGCGAACAAGCATCTCGCGATCAACATTTTCGCGACGTGCTAAGAATTCTCCATCAGTAATAACTGTTGAACGCTTGCGATATGGCTCGCGGTATTCAGAGCGAGCGCCACGATCATTACGATCATTGCGATCACGACGTCCGCCACGGCGATCATTGCGATCTGGGCGTTCAGTACGTGCTGGACGAGCTGGGCGTTCGCGAACTTCGCGGACCTTAACAACTGTTACAACACCATCTTCATCAATTACTTCACCTGGTGTTACACCTTCAGCATCTCCTGCTGCGCGACGGCGACGGCGGCGGCGATGTGTTGTGCCATCACTATCAACTGCCTCTTCACCGCTCTCAACGGTTGACTCTTCATTTGTTGCACCATCTGCGCCAGGCTTGCGACGGCCACGGCCACCACGGCGACGGCGACGATTGCGATCTGGACGATCAGCGCTATCGGCAGCAGGCGCATCGGCTTGCGGAGCCTCTTTCACCTCTACTTTTTTGCGCGTTGCTTTTGCAACCGGCTTATCAGGGGCTGCTTGAAATACTGGAACTGGAATAGCGGCTTTTTTACGCGTAGCTTTCTTAGGCTCTTCCGTTGTTACTTCAGTAACGCTTGCTTCTGCTTTTGCTGAAGCTTTCTTAACCGCACGCTTGCGCGGTGTTTTAGGCTCAATAGCCATGGCACCAAATCCTCTATGCGTCTTTTAGAACGCTTATCTCGTTAAAAAATCCCTGTTTTAGGTTTTTCTTACCTGTTCGCGCTGGGCTTTTACCGCGATGGATTCGCGAGCCGCGCTGAACTATGTGCCATAAGTATGGCAGATAGGGGCCTAATTGCCTACTTCAGCCTCTGAAACGAGCGTGAACGTTCTGCAGAAGGCCAAAACCAATCAAAGTGGCAAACATCGATGATCCGCCGTATGAGATGAAGGGCAGTGGCACACCAGTCATTGGCATGAGCCCTAAGGTCATTCCAATGTTTTCAAATATCTGAAATGCAAACCAGGCGATCACACCTGTTGTGACTAATCGCCCAAAGGGGTCACTCGTTCTTCGTGCAATTGCAAAAGCTCGCATGAGCATAATTAAATACAGAATCACAATTAAGCCACTACCAAGGAAACCTAACTCTTCACCGGCAACGGTAAAAATAAAGTCAGTTTGTTGTTCTGGCACAAAGCGACCATTCGTTTGCGGTCCATTAAATAATCCAGTTCCGATTAATCCCCCAGAGCCCACAGTGATACGGGCTTGGCGAAGTTGATATCCAGTTCCTTGAGTGTCAACGGTTGGATCAACGAAAGTCTGCAGACGCTTAATCTGATAGTCACTAATGACTCCAGTGTTAGTGGCGACAACGCCTCCTAATACTGCGATGAGCAAAAGCCCAACAACCCATTTAGTAGGAGAGCCAGAAACGGCGATGATTGTTACAACTGATGCAGAGATAATAAAAACAGTTCCCATATCGGGCTGCCTCAAAATAAAGATAACTGGAATTGCGGCAACTGCTAGGGCTTGGAGAACATCTCTAGAGGTTGGTTCATCACTATCGTGAGAACGCTCAGATAAAATCATGGACATACCAATAATGATGGAGACTTTTGCAAGCTCTGCTGGCTGAATCTGGAAACCTCCAGGCAATCCAATCCAGGCCTTAGCACCGTTTACTTCACTGCCTAAACCTGGAATCAAAACAACAATTAATCCAATAACCCCTAAGCCCCACACAATCGGTGTGTAAGCACGCAGCAAGCGATAGTCGATAACCGTTGTGCCATAGGCTAATAGTGCACCGATAGCGATGTTAATTACGTGGCGCTTTAAGTAATACTGCGGATCTAAACCATTGCGTGCATACCAATCACGCGTTGCTGCATAGACCAACAAGGTTCCAATGAGTAAAAGCAGGGCAACTGCTGCAGTTAATACTGGATCAAAGCCATGAAATATTGAGCTTCGGTGGCGGCGATAAATACGTTGACGCGCAGCTATCTGGCTCATGGCGTCTCCTTAGGCTTTGTAGCAGGTGAAATCTTTGGAAGCGTTGTCGGAGGTTTTCCATTTACATAAATGGCTGCTCCTGGAACAACTTTATTACCTCTAACACCAAAAATCGCTTCATAGATGTGTCTGACACCCACGCCAGAAGTTGATGCACCGAATCCGCCTTGTCCAACCATCATCACAACAGCAAATCGTGGATTTTTACTTGGTGCAAAGGATGCAAACCAGGATGTGTCATCTTTCTGTGTTCCATTAGGGTTTCTACCAAATACTTGTCCTGTTCCAGTTTTTCCACTGACTTCAATGGGAAAACCAGCAAATACTCCTGCACCAGTTCCGCTGACAACTACCTCACGTAATGCGGCTTGTAAGAATTTAATAGTTGAAGGAGCGGTGGTAAGAGTTCCAAGCTTCTTAGGCTCAATTGTTTTAATAACTGTTCCATCGGTTTTAACAATAGCTTTGCCGACAGTTGCCTGCCAAATAGTTCCACCGTTGCCGATGGCTGCATACATCTGCGTTAACTTAAGCGGTGTTACTACAGTGTCACCCTGACCAATAGCAAAGTTCACAGCATCTCCAGCGCGAACCTTGTCACCGTCGACACAGTTCTCTGCAGCAAGCTGAATAAGAAATGGAGTCTGCTGGGCTTTAGTGGCACGTGTTTTGTAGTTGCAATAGAACTCTTTGTTCTGCTCAAACCAACTCTTCTTGTAGTCACGGTCAGCTAAACGTGATGTTGATTCAGATGGTAGGTCAATGCCTACCTTTTGAGGAATGTGGAAAGTTTGTGCTGCCTTAAAGAAATAGTCATTAGGGCTCGACTTTGGACGCAAACCACCATCGCGCAGCCATTCATCAAAGGCGATTTTGTACCAGATAGTGTCACAAGAGACTGCAATAGCCTTCTTCAAGCTCATGCGCCCCTGATCTCTACTATCAAAGTTTTGAAATGCGCGAGTACCTACCTGCACTTCAGAAGGACAGTTATAGACAGCATTGAGGTCATATCCGGCTGCAGCAGCTGCAACAACGGAGACAGATTTAAATGTTGAGGCAGGTGCAAATAAACCTTGGAGTGCTCGGTTAAGTGCCGGCACGGCCTTCTTCTCACTAAAAAGATCAGAGGCTTGTTGAACCGTTAAACCCTTTTCAAAAGCATTGGGGTCATAGGTGGGATATGACGCAAGAGCCAGAATGCGCCCAGTTTTAATATCCATTACGACCGCTGCACCTGAATCTGAGGTGTAGCCATTTGCTCGCCCACGCTTTACAGCATCGGCCAAAGCTTGTTCGGCGGCAGCTTGTAATCTGATGTCCAAACTTGTTACTAAGTGATCGCCAGCTATTGGCTTTGTGTTTTGGCTCTCTCGGGTAATCGCTTCTTTTCGATCAACGATGAGTGTTCTAATACCTGGAATACCGCGCAGATAAGAATCATATTGAATCTCAAGTCCAGCTTTGCCAATTGATTCACTTCTAAAATATTGCTTACCCGTATCTTTTGTTAAATCATCCTCAGTTAATGGTCCTACATATCCCAACACATGGGCGGCATTGACATTAACTAGACTGGGATAGCTACGGATTGAAATTGGCTGAGCATCTACACCAGGAAATTGATCTGGGCGTTCAACGATTTGCAGCGCAATGTCAGGATCTGCTTCTTTAGTAATTGGAATAGGTTGATACCTAGAACCAGTCCAGCAGCCTGCACGCTCGCCCACAGGTAACTCTCCACACAAGCGAGTATTTGTATACACATCCATGTAATTTAGTTTGAGAAGCTTTGCAAGGCGTTGCATTACTGCCACACCTTTATCAGGCTGCTTATCAATTTCAATGCGATCGATAGTAATTGCTAAACCCACCTTATTAAGGGCCAATGGAACCCCAGATGCGTCGACAATTAATCCACGATTAGCCGGCGCCACAACGTCCCGGCTTTGAATACTAAGGGCTGCATCACGGTATTTAGGTCCTGCCGCGATCTGCAGATAAAACAGACGCCCTAGAAGTGCTACAAGTAATGAAACAATAAGAATCTGGACAACAAGCAAGCTTAAACGTGAGCGCTGGTTCATAACACTGTTCGCGTTTCAAAGACAAAATTGTGCATAAATGAAAATACTGGCAGCACGATAGGGGTAATAACTAGAGTCCACAGTGAGTGACCGAGCAGAGTAAGAAGGATTTGTGCGAAACTGCCTGTTGTGACACCCAACAATGCACTGCTTGCAAGGAAAAGTAGCCCGGTAATTAGGTTGGCAATAACTACGAAGAAAACAACACCAATTGGGTTACCGTTGATATTTCCATCACCGTAACCCAGGTATGAGACCCCATAACAAATAATAATCATGATCAGAGTCCATTGACCCACAGGACCACCTGCACTTTGCGACATATCCATCAATATTCCTGCACCAAAACCTGTGAGCGCTGCAATCTCTGGTGTGCTAATTACTGCCCAAATGAGTGCGAAGATTACAAAGAGTGAGAATCCCCCACCCGGCAGTTTGAATTGATTGACTACTGCTTCTTGAAAAAGGAAGATGAATAGAAATATCGGCGCAGAAAGTGAAATCTGACGAGTCAACATCGCTATCTACTTTGTTGGAGACGGTGATGGTGTTACATAAACCGTGACCGTTGGAATGGGAGTTGGGGTTGGCTTAGTTGGAACAAGTGCATCACCTGGATTAGAAGGTGAAGCAGCAACAACCACTGCCAGAACACCAAGTCCACCAAAATTTGTGTAGTAACGAACCGTGCCACTTTGGGCGATTTCTCCTGCAGAGTTATCAACGGCAGTTACATAACCAACTGGAACTCCAGGAACAAATGGACGGTTTGCCACACTTCCGCGGGCTAGTAATACATCGCCCACTTTTACTGTTGTTAAATTATCAAGTAATTGCAGTGAACCAGAGCGTGAACCTCGCCCAGTTAAAATGCCTATTTGTTGGGTTCCTGCAATACGAACGCCGATTTTAAAGGCTGGATCAGATGCAAGCATTACCAACGCACTCGTTGGATAAACTTCTTTCACAACTCCAGCAAGTCCACTTTGTGAAAGCACAGTCATATTTTTCTTGATACCCGCATTTGAGCCACTATCAATGGTGACTGTTTGAGAAAAAGATTGGCTAGAGCCTTGGCTGATCACTTTTGTATTAACTACTTTATAGCCAGCAGTGCCTGCTAAATCCAAAATTGACTTGAGCTGCTTTAACTGTGCGTCAGCATTTCTACGATTAAGTAAATCAACTTTTAACTTTGCATTATCAGCACGTAGCTTTTCAATTTGATTGCGCGTACGACCCAAGTGCGTAATATCGGTTACAAAGTTTTTAACTGGTGTAAGAATGAAATTTCCAGCCTTTTGGAAAGGTGAAAGGATTGTCTGAGTGCCTTGACGCGCACCATCTAGAACTGCAACTCCACGTAAATCCAAAGTAATCAGAAATAGTGCAGTAACGATTAGAATGATTAAGAGAAGACGGGTACGACCCTCTCCGCCGTAACGCATCTTCTAATAAACCTATCGACGAGGTTCGGAGATTAAGACCTTCTCTAAAGCCTCAAACTCTTCGATACATTTTCCAGAACCTTCAACCACTGCATCCAATGGACGCTCAGCAATATGAATAGGCATTCCAGTTTCTTTACGAAGACGCTCATCAAGACCCTTGAGCAAAGCACCGCCACCTGTAAGAACAATTCCACGATCCATCAAATCTGATGCCAGCTCTGGAGGAGTCTTATCAAGTGTGCTCTTCACCGCGTTAACAATTGCATTGACTGGCTCTTCAAGTGCTTTGCGAATTTCAGCAGCAGAGACAACTATTGTCTTTGGTAATCCTGTTGCTAAGTCGCGACCGCGAATTTCAGCATCGTTTTCACCAGCTAATGGATAAGCAGAACCGATAGCCATCTTGATTTCCTCTGCTGTGCGCTCTCCCAAAAGCAGTGAGAATTCACGCTTAACCCAGTTAATAATCGATTGATCGAGCTCATCTCCACCCACGCGAATTGAAAGTGAACACACAATTCCGCCTAGTGAGATAACTGCAACCTCAGTAGTGCCTCCACCAATGTCTACAACCATGTTTCCTGTTGGTTCGTGAATGGGAAGACCTGCACCAATAGCTGCTGCCATTGGCTCTTCAATAATATAAACCTTACGTGCACCAGCGGCATATGCCGCATCCTTTACTGCGCGCTGCTCAACACCTGTAATACCTGATGGAACGCACACAACGATTCTTGGCTTAGCTAAGTAACGGCGACGGTGCACCTTTTGGATAAAGTAACGGAGCATGCGCTCGGTTGTCTCAAAGTCTGCAATCACACCATCTTTAAGTGGGCGAATAGCGACGATATTTCCTGGAGTACGGCCAATCATCTTCTTGGCTTCAAGACCCACGGCTAAAATTCCACCAGTATCTTGATTGACAGCAACAACAGATGGCTCATTCAAAACAATTCCACGTCCACGCACGTAAACAAGGGTGTTTGCAGTTCCAAGGTCAACGGCCATATCACGACCGATGAAAGACATTCTGCTCTGTGTACTCATACTTTTGTACTCCTTGATTATTTAGGGAAGAAAATTTGAATCTCGCGCGCTGCTGATTCAGGTGAATCTGAGCCGTGCACAATATTCTGAACTACTTTGGTGCCTTGATCGCCAGCTAAGTCACCACGGATTGTTCCGGGCGCTGCAACTGTTGGATCAGTAACTCCAGCTAAGGAACGAAATCCCTCGATAACACGATTACCTGAAGCAACCATTGCAACAATTGGTCCTGACATCATGAACTCAACGAGTGGCTCATAAAATGGCTTACCAATATGTTCTGCATAGTGTTGTTCAAGTAATGCGCGATCAGCGTTAAGTAAACGTAACGCTTCGATGGAATATCCCTTTGTTTCAACTCGAGAGATAACTTCGCCCACTAAACCACGACGGACTCCGTCTGGCTTAACCAGGATTAAGGTTTTCTCAGTACTCACCCGCCTAGTCTATTAGGCCTTTTCCCCTGCTTGTGCCATAAGAGCCGCCCGCGCAGCTTCTCCCTTGCGGCCCACAATGATGGCTGCGGCCCATAGTCCTAGGAATATCACCCCAATGAGAAAAAAGGATGGGACGAAAAAGCCGAAACTAATCATGAAAATCTGCAAAACCGAGCCGATATATAAACCTGAACGTCGCTTGAGAATGCCGGCGTTTAGAAAGAGAAGAAGCGAAATTACTGAACCATAGATTAAGGCCGACGTCGGTTGATCTTTGGTTGCAAGCAAAATCGCAAAACCTAAACTCAAGCTCTCCATAACAAGAACAGTTGCTCCTAAAACTTTCATTTAACAGACTTCTTTCTCATATAGGTTCGGGCTTCACCAACTGTGACAACTGAGCCGGTCACAATAATCCCAACAGTATCTTCACTCAACGGTCTCGTGGCATCCCCCACGGCGCGATCAAGGGCTAAGTATAAATCTTTGACTTCAAAGACACGATCATTGCCAAAAACCTTAGTTGCTAGCTTTTCTAAATCCGAAGATGACATGGCCCTCGATGAAGAACTTTGAGTCACGATGACATGATCAACAACTGGCTCTAGCTCTTGCAAGATTCCAAGGCCATCTTTATCGCCAAAAACACCCACAACTGCCACAATCTCATCAAAGTTAAACTCACTCTTAAGCGTCTGGGCTAGGGCTTTAGCACCATGCGGATTATGCGCAGCATCCAAAATCACTGTGGGATCTCGGTGCACAACTTCACAGCGTCCAGGTGAAGTCACTGCAGCAAAACCTGCGCGCACCGCTTCAATATCTAGGGGTTGATCACCAAAGAAGGCTTCAACTGCCACAAGGGCACTAGCGGCATTAGCCGCTTGATGCTTGCCATGTAGAGGCAGAAAGATTTCATCGTATGTATCGTGTAAACCTTGGATAGTGAGCAGCTGTCCCCCAACTGCAATTGCTCTTGAGGCAACTGAGTACTCCACGCCTTCTCGCACAACATCTGCGCCAACTTCTGCAGCTTTTCTAATTAACTCTTTAGCTGCCTCTGGCTCCTGTTGAGCTAAGACTATAAAGCCGCCTTCTTTAATGATTCCAGCCTTAGTTGCAGCGATTTCATGGAG
>JBEGPY010000027.1:0-8020 GCA_041181205.1 Actinomycetota bacterium
ATCTTGATTGTGAATGAGCTTCCAAAGACTCGAAGTGGCAAAATCATGCGCAGACTTTTAAAGGATGTGGCTGAGGATCGAGCAGTGGGAGATGCCACAACCTTGGCTGATCCAAATGTCATGAAGTTGATTTCTGCCGGCCTACAAAGCGCAAAATCTGAGGATTAAAGCTTTACGCCCAAGTACTTTGATGTCATAGAAATCAATTCTATTTCGCTCTTGAGTACACCAATATGTTTATAGGCAACGCTTCCATCGGCAGCAATAAACCAGGTAACTGGAACTCCCATTCCAAAGTAAGTGCGTGATTTTCCATCTGCGTCATAAAGATTAGGCCATGTAATTCCATTGTTTTCAACAAACTTTCGTCCATCTTCAATAGATGCTTCTTCAACATCCACACCAACAAGAGTTAACTTGCCTTGAGCCTTTTCATAGAAAGAGCGCAGGATTGGCATCTCCTCTTTGCATGGACCACACCATGATCCCCACACATTAATTATTGCAGGACCTTTTATTGAATCAACTGATGCACCTTCAGTGCCATCTAGACAATCCAACGTAATTGAATTTTCGGTGGTGCTACTTGAAATACTTTCACAAGAAACAACTTGTCCTGCTATTTTCTCTGAAGGCGATGAACACCCAGCAAGCAGTAACAGTGCAACTGCCATAGCTAATCGTTTCATCGGAAATCCTTATCTGTCTTTACTAGCAACTTTGCTTTTGCAACATCCATTTCGCCAATACCAACGCTAGGGCACATTTTTGCTACTGGGCATGCACCGCATGCAGGTTTGCGTGAATGACAGATGCGACGGCCGTGCCAAATCATTCGCTGTGACAAATTCGTCCATTCTTTTTGTGGAATCAGCTGACCAACAATTCTCTCTACTTTTACCGGATCCATTTCTCTAGTCCAACCAAAGCGACGAGATAAGCGACCAAAATGTGTGTCAACTGTGATTCCAGGAATATCAAAAGCATGACCTAAAACAACGTTTGCGGTTTTGCGACCAACACCTGGCAAAGTAATTAACTCTTCAAGTGTGCTGGGAACTTCACCATTAAATTCTTCGGTTAATTTGATGCCAATTCCTTTTATATGCCTGGCCTTTGCGCGATAAAAACCAGTTTGAAACACCAGTTCTTCAAGCTGATGAATATCAGCGGCTGCATAAGCTTTTGCAGTTTTATACTTCTTAAACAGAGCTGGAGTAATGGTGTTAACTCTCTTATCTGTGCACTGTGCGCTCAAAACGGTAGCAACAATTAACTCCAACGGATTCTTAAAATCTAGTTCACAGCGGATCTCTGGGTAGGTCTTGCTCAATATTCGATATACAGCCCGAGCCTCTTTTTGGGTTTCACTATCTGCTGGCATGAGGCTAAAGTACTACCCGTGACCATAGATTTAGATGCCGTACACAGAGCACCGCTCTTTACCGCCCTTGATGAAGCCGCTTCGGCTTCTCTTCGCGCACAAATGGATTTGGTGAAGATATCCAAGGGAAGCGTTTTATTCTCTGAAGGCGCAGATGGCGATCACCTGTATGTAATCGTTGAAGGAAAGCTCAAGCTAGGTACTTCTAGTGGTGATGGTCGTGAAAATCTTCTTTCAATTCTTGGACCTGGCGAGATGTTCGGCGAACTCAGCCTCTTTGATCCAGGCCCACGCACATCCACTGCAACTGCTGTAACTGATGCAAAACTTTTAAGTCTGGGACAAGCAAAACTTCTTCCATGGCTTCGCGAAAATCCAGATGTGGCTCTTCATTTGCTTGCACGTTTGGCTCAACGACTTCGCCGCACAAATGAGGCTGTCGGTGATTTAGTTTTCTCTGATGTTCCTGGCCGTGTTGCAAAAGCGCTAATTGATCTAGGTGAGCGCTTTGGTAAGAAAACTGATGAAGGTTTATATGTTCACCATGATTTAACACAGGAAGAGCTTGCCCAACTTGTTGGCGCATCTCGCGAAACAGTAAATAAAGCCCTTGCAGATTTCGTAGGCCGTAACTGGTTAAAGCTTGATGGACGTGCAGTTTTGATTACAGATTTAGATCGCCTGACTAAGCGCGGTAAATAGTTAGTCTGTAATTTCTACTGTTAGTTCAATTTCAACAGGTGAATTCAAGGGCAATTCCGCAATTCCCACTGCGCTACGTGCATGCTTTGCACCATCGCCCCAGATTGCTAAGAACAGCTCACTTGCACCATTAACAACCACTGGTGCATTGATATACCCCGGAACGCCGTTGACGTAGCCAACAACTCGAACAATCTTTGTAATCTTGTTTACATCTGCAACAGTTTCAACTGCAGCTAACGCGTTCAGTGCACAAACCTGAGCTAACTCTTTAGCGCGCTCAGGTGTAATTTCTCCATCAACTTTTCCAACTCCAGCCATTTCACCGTTTACAAGTGGAAGTTGTCCAGCAGTGAAAACAATATTTCCTGTGCGAATAGCTGGAACATAAGCAGCAACTGGCTTTGCAGCAACTGGAAGTTCTAGACCCAGTTCTTTTAGCTTTGCACGGACATCAACTGGATTCACGCAATGACTCTTTTCATGTAAGCAACTAGCTGCTCGCCAGTTCCAGGAGCTGGAATAACTTGTACGAGTTCCCAACCATCAGAACCCCATGTATCAAGGATCTGCTTAGTCGCATGAGAAAGTAGTGGCACTGTTGCATATTCATACTTGGTCATTTGTTTAACGCTACTTTCACTAGGGCAGAAACAAGGCCACCATCGGCTTTTCCTGCGATCTTTGGCTTTACTGCTCCCATAACTTTGCCCATATCGCCAGGGCCTTGGGCACCTGTTGATGCGATTGCATCAGCAATTATTGCTGCAATATCTGCTTCACTGAGTTGGGCTGGAAGATACTTTGCAATAACTTCGCCCTCACTCTTTTCTAGCGCTGATTTATCAGCACGGCCCGCATTTTCAAAAGCTTCAGCGGCTTCACGACGCTTTTTACCTTCGCGAGATAGAACAGTGATTACTTCTTCATCACTAAGAACCCGTGCCTCTTTTCCAGCTACCTCTTCATTAGTGATTGCCGTTAAAACCATGCGGATAGTGCCTGAAGTAATTTCATCGCGTCCGCGTATAGCTTCAGTCAGGTCTTTTTTTAGCTGCTCTTTAATGCTCATGCAGTGAACTCTACTGCTAGTAATTCAGCGATCTGCGCAGCATTTAGGGCAGCACCCTTGCGTAGATTGTCACCACAGAGGAAAAGATCAATAGATTTCTTATCATCGAGTGATTGACGAACTCTTCCTACCCATGTTGCATCTGTGCCGACTGCATCGTTAGGTGTTGGAAACTTCATATTTTCTGGATCATCTAGAAGTGTTACACCAGCAGTTTTTTCAAGAACCTTTTGTGCCCCTTTACGAGTAACTTCCTTCTTAAATGTTGCATGCACGGCTAATGAGTGAGTAGTTAAGACTGGAACACGCACACATGTAGTTGAAACTTTGAGTTTTGGCATTCCAAGAATCTTGCGAGATTCATTGCGCACTTTCAACTCTTCAGATGAGTAACCATCTGCTTTAAGTGAACCTGCCCAAGGAATGACATTGAGTGCAAGTGGAGCTGGGAAAGCCCCTAGGTTTTTAACTAACTTACGAACATCCCCGCTCACTTCACCCACATTTGTTCCTGCTACGAGACTCATTTGTTCACGCAATGTGTCGATGCCAGGTTGTCCAGCACCTGATGCAGCTTGGTATGAAGCAACTACAAGTTCTTTTAATTCAAACTTCTTGTTGAGTGCACCCATCGCAACAATCATCGAGAGTGTTGTGCAGTTGGGATTAGAGATAATTCCCTTAGGACGCTTCTTGGCCTCTTTTGGATTTACTTCAGGAACTACCAGTGGAACTTTTGGATCCATACGAAAAGCTCCAGAGTTATCAACTACAACTGCTCCGCGCTCAACTGCAATGGGTGCCCATTGTTCAGAAACTTCATCTGGGACATCAAACATCGCAACATCAATGCCATCAAATGCTTCAGGTGATAGTGCAACAACAGTTAGCTCTTCACCGCGACACATCAACTTCTTGCCTGCACTACGTGCTGATGCAATTAATCGAATCTCGCCCCACACATCTTTGCGCTCAGACAAGATACTGAGCATGACTGTTCCGACTGCGCCAGTTGCACCAACTACAGCAAGAGATGGCTTCTTTGCACTCTTCTTTTTACTCATCGACCAGTTCCCCCATAAACAACGGCTTCATTGCTATCAGCATCAAGACCAAAGGCGGCATGTGCAGCTTTAGCACCACTCTCTACATCTGCCTCACGGCAGATAATGGAGATACGAATCTCTGAAGTTGAAATCATTTCAATGTTTATTCCAGCCTCTGACATTGCGCCAAAGAAAGTTGCAGTAATACCTGGATGTGAGCGCATTCCAGCGCCAATAAGTGACAATTTACCGATTTGATCATCGTATTGAATGGAGGCGTAACCAACTTCGCCTTGGAGCTTTTGCAAGATAGCTGTTGCATCAGCGCCTTCATCTTTTGGCAAAGTAAATGAAATATCAGTAAGGCCAGTAGCGGCAGCAGAGACGTTTTGAACAATCATGTCGATGTTGATGTCAGCATCGGCAATTGCTTGGAAGATACGTGCAGCAACACCGGTTCGGTCCGGTACACCGACAATCGTGATCTTTGCTTCGCTCTTATCGTGGGCGATGCCTGAGATGATTGCTTGTTCCATTTCTCCTCCTTGTGGGTGATCTTTGACCACCCATGTTCCTTCATTGGTTGTAAAAGATGAACGTACGTGAATTGGTAAGTCATAACGGCGGGCATATTCAACGCAACGCAAGTGCAGAACCTTTGCACCACTTGCTGCTAGTTCTAACATTTCTTCATATGTAACAGTTTTTAACTTACGTGCATTTGGCACAACACGTGGATCAGCGCTGAAGATTCCATCAACATCGGTATAGATCTCACAAACATCTGCCTCTAGGGCCGCTGCTAATGCAACTGCAGTTGTGTCACTGCCACCGCGACCAAGAGTTGTCACATCTTTTGTATCTTGTGAAATTCCTTGAAAACCGGCAACGATTGCAATTGCACCTTCTGCTAACGCTTCTTGAATACGCCCCGGTGTCACATCGATAATGCGAGCGCGACCATGTGCAGACGTTGTAATTACGCCAGCTTGCGAACCTGTAAATGAACGGGCTTCATGTCCTAAATTTGTAATCGCCATTGCAAGAAGAGCCATAGAAATTCGCTCACCAGCGGTGAGCAACATATCTAGTTCGCGCCCAGATGGAATGGGTGTGATCTGTTTAGCTAGATCAATAAGTTCATCAGTTGTATCGCCCATCGCAGAAACAACGACTACGACCTGATTGCCATCGCGCTTGGCTGCCACAATGCGATTGGCAACGCGTTTCATGCCCTCGGCATCGGCAACGGATGAGCCGCCATACTTCTGAACGATGAGTCCCATGGGTTAATGGTGGCGCATAGATTTAATTGGCGCTAACCGTTTTTCGGATTATCTTAAATAATGAGACAAGACACGTATCAAATAACGAGATTAAACGTTGCGACGGCCTTCAAATGCTCGACCCAGCGTGACCTCATCGGCATATTCCAGATCCCCACCTACTGGCAGACCACTAGCTAAGCGAGAGACCTTTATTTCTAGCGGCTTAATCATGCGCGCTAAATAGGTGGCCGTGGCCTCACCCTCAAGGTTGGGATCAGTAGCCAAGATAACTTCAACGATTCCAGGATCTGCAAGACGGGCCATGAGTTCGCGAATACGCAACTGCTCAGGACCAATTCCATCAATAGGACTTATTGCACCACCGAGCACGTGATACTTACCGCGAAATTCGCGTGTGCGCTCAATTGCAATGACATCTTTACTCTCTTCAACAACACAGATCAACGTGTTATCTCGTCGTGGATCACGACAGATGCGGCACTGATCTTCCTCTGAAACGTTTCCGCACTCCACACAAAACTTCACGCGCTCTTTTACCGTGCGAATGGAATCAAGTAGAGCTGTTGCCACCTCAGCATCTGCTTGCAAAATATGGAAAGCAATTCGTTGAGCCGACTTTGGACCAATACCTGGCAAGCGACCTAGCGCATCGATGAGATCTTGAATTGCACCTTCATACATACCTGACATTAATTATTTACTCTCAATTACTTTTGCGCCAAGTTCTTGGGCAAGCAGCGCTGTCCCTGAAAGTAAAACCTTATCTGATGGCGCCTCTGACGTGCGAACCTCGCGCGCAGCAGGCGTATTGGTATCAATAGATGGATCAACAACACATTCAATCTTTCGATCAATTCCAACTACATCCACAAATGCCTTGCGCAAAATCTCATCGGATTCAGATCGAACAAATGAATCTCTGGCTCCTGCATTAACAATTCCGATGGTGATTGCTGTGTCATCAACGGCTAATACTTGAGCTGAGGCAGAAAGCAGTGACCAGGTCAGTCTGCGGCGCTTCTTCACATCTTCAATCACATCTGGCCAAGCACGACGCAGAGCTGCAATATCAAAGGCACCAGGGGCGCTAGTTACCTTGGCAACAGGTGCTTCTACTTTCACTTCTGCTGGCGCAGCTTCAGCTTTTACTGGAGCAGCTTCTGCTTCTTTTTTCTCAACAGATTTTGCTGGGGCAGGTGTTGTCATCGGTGCAATGTTTTCTGCACGCTCTAAGCGTTCAATACGTGAAAGCATTCCTGATTCACCGCTGTCACCAATAGGCAAAAGTATGCGTCCGCAGATCAGTTCCAGCATTAAACGAGGTGCGGTAGCACCGCGCATCTGAGTTAAACCTTCTGCAGCGATATCTGCCGCCCGTGAAAGATTTGCTGTTCCAATTCGGTTAGCTTGATTGCGCATTCTCTCCATTTGATCATCTGGAATATCGCGCAGAATTGCATTGCTTCCTGAATCTTTAAGGGCATCAACAATCATTAAGTCTCGAATACGTTCCAACATGTCACTTGTAAAGCGGCGTGGATCATGGCCAGATTCAATGACTCGATCAATAGTTTTAAATAGCGTTGCACCATCATGGGCTGCAATTGCATCGATGGCATCATCGAGCAGTGCGCCATCTGTGAAACCTAATAGTTGGATTGCAATTTCATAGCTCACGCCATCTTTGCCAGCACCAGCAAGAAGTTGTCCCAACACAGAGAGTGCATCACGAACTGAACCACCAGAGGCACGAACAACTAGTGGAATAACCCCTTTAGCAACGCTAACTCCTTCATGATTACAAATCTTTTCTAAGTGCGCAGCCAAGATTCCAGGTGGAACTAATCGGAATGGATAGTGGTGGGTGCGAGAGCGGATAGTTGCAATCAACTTTTCTGGCTCCGTTGTTGCAAAGATAAAAATAACGTGGGGAGGCGGTTCTTCAACAACTTTCAAAAGTGCATTTGCAGCACCTGGTCCGAGTTGGTGCGCCTCATCGATGATGTAGATCTTGTAACGACTTTGAACTGGAGCAAAGAAAGCTTTATCGCGAAGATCTCGTGCATCATCTACTAAACCATGTGTTGCCGCATCTAGTTCAATAACATCAAGTGAACCTGGGCCATTTGCAACTAGATCATTACATGATTGGCACTCACCACATGGATTAGGTGTTGGCCCTTTAACGCAGTTAAGTGAGCGGGCCATGATGCGAGCGCTAGAAGTTTTTCCGCAACCACGTGGGCCGCTAAACAAATATGCGTGATGTGTGCGCCCTGATTCCAACGCATTTGAAAGTGGAACAGTTACATGTTCTTGTCCGATGACATCTGCAAAAACAGAGGGACGATACTTGCGATACAACGCTAAAGACATCGTGTGTTCTCCTCTACTCTTCGACGCAATTCCAATTACTAACCCTATTAAAAGGACCCCTCGCACACCCGCCAGAGCGGACCTACCCTTGCTGCATTCCTGCCCTGGGGGAGTTCAGTACGGATAACGCCGTACGAGGGATCTGGCGTAA
>JBEGPY010000028.1:0-7915 GCA_041181205.1 Actinomycetota bacterium
GTAACTGGTACGTTCACGAAAAGCTCCTTTTATCGACTGCGGTCAGGAGCATAGGTTACTGCCCCCACGCCTAAAGCGAGTAATGAAGACGCGCACCTAGCCACGAATAAGGGAGAGAACCTCATCACGTAGCTCTTGCATGCGCTCTGGCGCCTTGGCCTCAACGTTGAGTCTTAGCAACGGCTCCGTATTTGATGGCCGAAGATTAAACCACCACGTATCGCCATTGACTGTGAGTCCATCAAGATGATCCGTTGTTACCCCGGCCATAGAACTATACGTGGCCTCAACTAATGCAGTTGCTGCCTGCGTATCTGCAACTTTGGAATTGATTTCACCACTGAGGCAATAGCGTTGATACGGCTTTAAAATCTCTGACATAGATTTATCAGATTCCCCTAATGCCGCGATTGCATGCAGAGCTGCAAGTGCGCCTGAATCTGCTCTCCAGAAATCATCAAAGTAAAAATGGCCTGAATGCTCTCCACCAAAAATCGCTTTACTCTCAGCCATCATTTTCTTTATATAAGAATGTCCAACACGAGAGCGAAGCCCAACGCCACCATTTTCTTCAATAACTTCTAACACAGCCCGCGATGAGATTAAATTATAAATAATCGTTGCTCCAGGTTTTTTCTTGAGCTCGCGCTCTGCAATCAAAGATGTTAAATCAGATGGATTAACTGCATGAGCTTTCTCATCAACTAAAAAGCAACGATCAGCATCACCATCGAAAGCCAGACCTAAATCTGCACCATATTTGATAACTGCCTTTTGAAGATCTCTCAAATTCTTTTCATCTATTGGATTTGCCTCATGATTGGGGAAGGTTCCATCTAGTTCAAAGTACATCGGGATTATTTCGCAGTTTAGCCGCGCAAATATCGCTGGAGCTGTGTGTCCAGCCATTCCATTTCCTGCATCTACAACGATTTTAAGCGGGCGAATGGTGGAGAGATCCACAAGGCTTAAAAGGTGATCCACATACTCTTCAAGCATGTCCCGCTGAGTTTCAACCCCAACTGAGCGAAGTTCAAGTGCTGAACCTTTGCGAACAAAATTTTCAATGGCAAGTAATCCTGACTCTTTACCAATCGGACGTGCACTGCTGAGACAGAGTTTGATTCCGTTGTATTGCGCAGGATTATGGCTTGCTGTAAACATCACACCTGGTAGGCCTAGTTTGCCTGAAGCAAAATACAACATATCTGTTGAGGCTAATCCAATACGAATAACATCCATTCCTAAAGAAGTAACTCCAGCAGAAAATGCATCTGCGAGTGGAATTGAAGATGGCCGCATATCTTCACCAATAACAACTGTTCCCGGCTCGCGCTGCTGTTGTAGAAAGTGGGCATATGCAACGCCTGTAGCAAAAGTAAAGTCTGGAGTTATCTCTAGATCAACGAGCCCGCGAATGTCATATGCCTTAAAAATATCTGCAATCTCTTGCGACATCAATTAATCCTTACGATGGAACAGCCCGTAGATGACCTCGGCGTCCAATTGAAGCGTGTGAAGTATCTTCACCTACAACTGCAGGTATTTCTTCACTTCGCTTTGCAACTTCACGCACTGCATCTGCGATCGCCATTAAATCATCATCTGATGGACCAGGTTCATTTCCTGTTAGTTCTTGCTTGATAACATTCCATCCGTGTGGAACTTTCAAACGCTCGCCATGAATTACACATAGATCATATGCATGTGGTTCTGAATACGTTGCAAGTGGTCCCACTACTGCAGTTGATTCAGCATAAATATAAGTCAGAGTCATTGTGGCAATTGAGCGGCAGCCCACACGAGAGCAAGCTCGACCTACCTGTGCTGGTGACTTCATGGTTAGAACATTAGTGGCCTGTGTGCCAATTATTAGGGATTGCTAGGGATTTAAAACACGAATGTTTGAATTCGGAACTTCTACTCGTGTGAGAGCACTACCGTTCTGGATAGGAATAAATCCATAACCATTACTTGAGGCTATGAGCGCGCCAGCAAAGACCCCTTTGCTGCTGGAAATAATCGTAATTGAACGTGCATTTTCTGGAACGCGCCATGTAGCAATATCACTTCCTTTGACTACTGCGCTGACAGTTTTGCCATTCAATAATTTAGCTTGGACTTTCACGGCAATTGAATCTCCAGCAAATGCAATCAGTGGTGATAGTCCTGTCACAGCAATGGACATCGGTGTAAGAGGTGGTGTGGCCGTGCTCCAAACAAAGTCCTTATGCCCACTTATTGTTACTGATGATGAAATCGAAGCAACAATTGGTTCGGCAGATGTGATTCGAACCGCAAAGGCACTCGCAGAGATTTTTGGCTCAAAAGAAAACTCAGAGACCACGCCAGCATCAATCGACTGTGAATTCAGACCAACAGGAACAAAGCTGCCATCGGCAGATAAAACCTCTAACGTGAATGTTGTATTCACATCTCCAGGTGTGAGAATTCGTAAGGTGTGTGAAGTGGAGGCTTTTTCACCCTTTTTAGGAAGCTGGTTAGGGATGGCTGGGATGACAACTTCTTTGGCTGCACTTGGATAGGAGTTTACAAAATCTCCACCCAGCGCCTTTAAGCCAGCCCCTTGTTCATCAATCATGAATGCATTAACACGACCAGATCGTGGAACTACTTGAACTGCCAAGGCTTTATCACCTGGGGCAAGTGTGTCAATTGAAAGTTGCATAAAGCTCTTTGACTTTAAATTCACAGATTTAATTGGTTGTTTTGCATTTTCGGTATAACTCTGAATATCTACGATGGCATCACTTAATCCGCTATTAACAAGAATGAGTCGACCACGCGTTGTTACGTTAGCGGTTCCACCAACAAACCAAGCTGCAGAACTTGGCCCAGAACACAAGGTTCCTCCAGCCCAACTTCCCGCCCTGCTTTGCCAAATAAGTGGCGTGGTTCCTTGGGCCGTAATCACCAAGGAATCTTTAGATACTGGAAAGCGAAGTGCGTTAAATGGCAATGTTTTACTGCTTCGATTTTCTAATCGCTGGTACTGAACCTTACGTGAAGAGATAGATATCTGAGAAGTTAAGCCATTGAGAGTTGGCGGACACACCACCGCGGGATAGCTTTCAGAGTAGTTATTTGGTTTTGAGACTGTGGTGAGCGCAGATGCAATCAGAAAACTTGCGACTAGGGCGGCAAGAAAAAGAAGAGGCTTTTTGAATTTCATGCAAGCTCCTTCTCTGAAATTTCACGTTTTCTACGACCAGCAGGTGCAGCCAAAATGATCGCTAGGGTCCAAGCGATTAACTGAAGTGATAGCCATGCCCGCCTAATAGTTCCATCGTGAATAAGAGATATTTCACCAGCTTCTTTTACCTGAAACTGTGGCAATGATTGTTCATCTTTAGCACGATCTAATCGATATCCATTTTGCAGAACTTGCCATGATCGATCAAAAGTCTCCGTCAAAGTAATTGAGCCGGGACCATAAACCATGGTGCGAGCACCAACTTCACCGGCCTCTAGAACAGAACGTGTTCCGTCTTTTGCAGTGAAAATAATTCGACCAGTGACGCCAGTAACTCTCCAAACAACACCAGCTGAGGTTGCTGAAGTGCGCGCAAATCCACCTAGGCCATCAATTGTTCGAATCACATTACGGCTAAATGGATTCTTAACAAATACATACTTAATTCCATATGCAGAAAATACTTGGCTACTACTAATACCAGAGCCATCCAAGAGTTCCTGAGCTGCAATCTCAATCTCTCGCACTTGCCCTGGTGCAACATCGGGTTCGCCTAGTGAAATATCTTCACCACGTGAGATGTAGTACTGAATTGACTTTGAGTTCGCAGATCCTACTTCGCGCAACACCAAGGTTTTGGTATCAGCTTCGGCAGTTAGAAATGCTGGCATGACTCGCTTCATATTGCTCTGCACCGGAGAATCTGCACCGACAATGAGCGACCAACCAATACTTGAGACTGAATAAATTGCAGTGATAATCAAAAGCAGACTAGCCAGAATATGGCGGTAGTGAAAATTGGTTGAAATCAGCACAGTGCGCAAGCGATCTAGAATCACAACTCCAGCTGCAACCGATGCAAGTGTTGCGCCAACTAATAATGTTCCAACCCATGTGCGCGTACCAGTGCTATTACCGTGCACTGTAATTGAGATGGATGAGAATAAAACTGCTGCACACAGAAAAGTGATGCCGATTTGTGCAAAAGAACGAGCATGAGATGATGAAAAAAGGGCAATGATAAGGAGAAGCAGAATTGGGCTAACTGTCCACCAAGGTAGGGATCCAGCACCGCCTGGATTACCTGAAAGAACTAAAGCAGTGGAGCCTCCTGCAAGGTTAAGACCTGGTTCGGCTAGAAAGCGGGCAGGGCGAATGAGAGCTTCAAATGAATATGGAGCAGTTAATAGGAATGGGAAAATCAATAACGTTAGACGTTTATAGAGTCTTGCAAGGAATATGGGCTTCTCAAGTTTTTCATCATAATCACTGAAAATTGCAAAGCTTATGACTCCGAGGCTGATAAGTGTTGTAAACAAAGTAAATGATGTTAAGACCGCTAATAAAATACATAAGCCGTAGATGCGCCTCCAGCTATTGGCCTCTACTTGCTTCCAGTTGCTAAGGATTATTGGAATTTGCGGTGCAATGATTAAGGCAACAAGAGTTGCCAAGCGTCCAGAGTTCACTGAGGCCAGAACTACTGGAGAGAGTGCATATAAGAAACTGCCTGAAATAGTAATGACTTGATTGTTAGAAAGCTTTCGTAGGAATGAGTAGCACGACCACATAATCAGAAGTGGCGCAGCTAAAAAGAATATAGTTATTAAAAGCGGGGTTTTACCTAGAAACAGAGTCGATGCCAACGCCACAACAGCAATCCAGGCTGGGGATGCATGTGAGCTTCCCATTCCTACTTGGTGCCAAGACTCAAAATAAATCCCCCATAAATCTTTAGCTCCACTTGGTGAGGCCACAAGTGCGCCGCCATTTAAGGCCCCAAAGCGATTGCGGGATTGTATGAGAGTGATTATTGCAAGTAAGAGAAATCCAAAGATTGCTGGGTTTTTTAAGAACTTACTCATCTGAAAACGTTGAGTTGGTACCAGTAAGTCCTCTTCTTCAAGTGAGTTTAAAGCAGATACTGAGGAGCTCTCCGTGACAGGGATAACTTTTGCTCTGATCACTTCTGCAACGTGGGCTGCAGATAATCGAATCTGTGACCAACGAGGAGGGATATAGGAAGAGATAACACGAGAAGAAACTAATCTCTTTGTTTTTCTAAATTTTCTTGCCTTGACAATCTCAGCCGGCTTAATAATCAAGGTACCCACGGCCAATAGTTCATCGGCTGCATAGCCAGGAAGTTTTGCTAATAAATAACCAATAGAGCGCACCATTGCAGAGGCTAATAATTGAATTGATAGCCACGGAATCATCCACCATGATGAGTTAGCTAATAAAACATAGGCAGCATTTCTACGATCAAGAAGTAAGGGGCGATTTAAGAGCGCACCATTAACGTCCACACTGCGGCGCTCTGAAGCCGAAGCTTGGGCATGGTGGGCAACGGCAGCTGTCGTGGCTATAACTCCATGGCCGGCAACTCTGGCCCGCCAGCCAAAATCTATGTCATCGCGAAAGAGGGCAAGGTTTGAATCAAAGCCACCAAGTTCTTCAAATATATCTCGACGTATTAATGCACCTGCGGTACTGACTGAAAGAACATCATGAATACCATCATGTTGGCCTTGGTCATATTCATCGGTTTCAAGACCAGTCCAGCGAGCACCGTTGCCAGCAATACTTATTCCAGCTTCTAGTATGTGAGTGCGATCATGCCAACCTAGAAGTTTTGGACCCACCATTGCAACTTGAGGTCGATCATCAATTGCCTCTAATAGTTTTTCAAGTGCTGTAGGTGTGGGTGCGCAGTCATCATGGATTAACCAAATCCATTCACTATTGCCTTCAATGTGTTTAGGGATTTTTGCAACTGCGAGCGCAACAGCATCACCAAATCCGCAGTCACGATTTGCGGCAATTAAGGGAATGCGCGCAGCTTTTATAAGTTTTGTTGATGAATCATTCGATGCTGTATCAACTGCAATGATTTGATCTGCAGGTCTAGTTTGTGAAGCTAATGCAGCAACAACTGCAGGTAACCATGTTTCACCATCGTGTGTAACAACAATTGCGGTGACTAAATGTCTATCTGTTATTGCCACAACTAAACCACCATCTCTTAAAGAGTTGGGATTAAAAGATTACGCAGAACGGCGCTTTAAGCGACGACGTTCGCGCTCTGATAGTCCGCCCCAAATTCCAAAGCGTTCGTCATGTGCAAGTGCGTATTCCAAGCACTCTGAGCGAACATCGCAGGAAAGACACACACGCTTTGCTTCGCGAGTTGAGCCACCCTTTTCAGGAAAGAATGCTTCTGGATCTGTTTGCGCACACAATGCGCGTTCTTGCCAAGAGAGTTCAATACTCTCTCCGGTCGCTAGTGTGATCTTTGGGCCAGTCGTGGGGGTTGGGGAGTTCGTGGCTTCAGGTTTAATCGGCATAGTCGATTCTCCTTGAGAACTTCAGGTCTGATCCCTTGTGGAAAAGACTTACTAATAAGTGAATTACACGCGTGTAAGTCGGATAAGTCAAGCCGAGATGACCCCTTATTGGAAGAAATTCACGCTTAATTCAGGAAGGGATTTCAATTATTTCTGTATTTGTCACAAAAGATGCCGAAATTTTCACTGAATTGGCCACAACTGCCCCTGATGCGATAAAAGAATTAATGATCGTTGTATCAGCACCTACTTGGGCCCCAGATTCAATGATGGAACCTGAGATGTGGGCACCCGCCCCAACTACAGCGCCGCTAGAAACACAGCTACCCCTATCAATATGAGCAGATGGGTCCACCTGTGCCCCTTTCATTATCAAGAAATCCTGACCATGGCTTTCGATTAGTCCAGAGGTTAAAGCAGCTGAATCAGCTAAGCCTGTTACTAAATCTTGTGAACCTTTAAGTAGTGCTTGTGGTGTGCCAATGTCTAGCCAATAAGAGTCATCAATGAAACCAAATACTTTGCCATGTGCAGATACAAGATTTGGGAAAACCTCTCTTTCAACACTGACAACTCGATCTGGTTCTATTGCTTGAATAACTGAAGATTTGAACACATAGCACCCGGCGTTAATGGTATTTGTAACTGGATTTTCCATTTTTTCTAGAAAAGCTGTCACACGACCATCTGAATCAGTTGGAACACAGCCATAAGTGCGAGCATCTTGAACTGCCGTTAAATGCAGCGTTGCATCAGCATCATGTGCTTCATGTTCTTGTATTTGAAGTGATAAATTGTGTGAACTTAAAACATCACCATTAAAGACAACTACTGATTCATCTCCGGGCAATAGTTTTGCAGCGTTTCTAATAGCACCGCCTGTGCCCAAAGGCTCTTTTTCAAGTGCATAGAGCAGTTTCATTCCCCACTTAGATCCATCTCCAAAATAAGGAATGAAAACTTCAGAGAGATATGAAGTGGCAAGAACCACTGTTGTTATTCCAGCCTTTTTTGCCATAGATAGTTGGTGTTCTGTTACTGGCAAACCAGCGACTGTGAGCATTGGTTTTGGTGTGTTTTTAGTCAGTGGCATTAAACGTGTGCCAAAGCCACCAACCAGAAGGATTCCAACGGCCATCAGCTAAGCCTTTAAGCGGTTAACTGCATCTTTTATGGCTGCATCAGTCACAGTCATTGCGATGCGAATATGATTCTTACCTTTTTCACCATAAAAGCTGCCTGGGGTTGCCAGGATTCCGCGCTCGGCTAACCAATCAACACTTGTCCATGCATCTTCATCTCGTGTGCACCAGATATAGAGACCCGCATTGCTAAATTCAATTCGAAATCCGCA
>JBEGPY010000029.1:0-7748 GCA_041181205.1 Actinomycetota bacterium
ATAAGAGCGCATGCGCGAGTATTTAGTTACGTTGCTGATATCAGCAGCGCTGTGTTATCTGATTACTCCGCTAGTTCGCACCCAAGCAATTCGATTTGGCGCAGTAGCTGGAATTCGTGGACGAGATATTCACACAACCCCCACAGCACGCTGGGGCGGGGTTGCAATGTGGCTAGCTATGGCAATTACATTCATGATTGTCAATCACTTGCCCCTAGTCGGTAAATCTTTTGGTCATGAAGCCCAAGGCATCTTTTTAGCCTCAACTGCCATTGTCTTGCTCGGTATGGCCGATGATCGCTTTCAATTAGATGCTCTAACAAAGTTAACTGGGCAGGTTTTTGTTGCAGGAATTTTGTTGATGTATGGAATTCAGATTCTGTGGCTACCTATTAACGGTGTGATTACTTTGCCACCAAGTATTGGCCAGTTAGTCACAGTACTTATTGTCTTAGTCATTATTAATGCCGTGAACTTCATTGATGGTATGGATGGGCTGGCTGCGGGAATTGTTGCAATCTCTGGAATTGCTTTCTTTGCCTTTGCCTACCTTCTAGCCGTTGATTTTGGCTTTAGTCGCGCAGGTGCCCCATCACTCACAACCGCTGTTTTAGTGGGCCTCTGTATTGGTTTCTTGCCACATAACGCCCATCCAGCACGTATTTTTATGGGAGATAGCGGTTCAATGCTCCTTGGTTTATTACTGGCATCAGCTGCAATCACTTTAACTGGCCAAGTTGATCCCAATGCAATCTCTGCTGAATCACGGGGGCCAACGTTGCTGCCTCTGCTTCTACCTTTTGCAGTTCTTGCGATTCCACTGGTTGATCTTCTTCTTGCAGTTGGGCGTCGAGTGAAAGCCGGTAAATCTCCCTTTGCACCTGATAATGAACACTTGCATCACCGTTTGCTCAGTGCCGGCAACTCACAGTTAAAGACGGCATTCATTTTGTATATGTGGACTGCAACAATTGCATTTCCTGTGACAGTGCTGGCTTTTGAACCGTGGTGGGTTGGGCTTTTGACTGCAATTATGTTATTCATGGCTACGTTGTTGATCAGTAAGAGGAGTATGGTTAGAAAATGAGTCAGTCATCTGAGTTTGAAATGTGGCGTGGTGCTGTAATCCCAGCCAGCGTAATTGGCATACTCACAACAATAGGTATGACTATTGCTCGCGGAAATTCAGCCATCCTTGGGGGAGTCTTAGCTGAATTTATTGTCTTGATTTTTTTCGGAATTCACTTAGCAATTTCAAAGTATTCTCGAAAACTTGATCCTATGATGACAATGGTATTAGTTTTGGTCTCCTACTTTGCTAAGTTATTGATTCTGGGAGTGTTTCTCCTAATCGTTGTAAATGCAGTGCCAGAAAAGGATTTGGATCGAACAACATTTGGTGTTGTTGCAGTTGCAATTACATTTGCTTGGCTCGTGGGCGAGGTCAGGGCTTTCTTAAAGCTTCGACTTCACCTACCATTGCCTAGTGATGCGAGTCACAAACTAAGCAATGGAATGGATGAACAGTAATGGCGATGAATGATGACGCAGCTTTTTGGTCGATACTTGCCTATTTAATCTCCGGTTTAGTTTTCTGGGGTGGTGCTGGCGCCCTGGGTGATCATTTTCTTGGCACCCATTTCCTGCTTATCACTGGATTGATTCTCGGCATCGGCTCAAGTTTTTGGTTGATTTGGCTGCGCTTTCTTAAGAACTAAATCCCCACTTTGCATCCTTGAACCTTGGTCTGAGTAGCTCATGAGCCATTTTGCATGTAGGCCACTGAGCCTCTAAGTTTAGCCAGTGCCCTTCCTCCCCATGGGCAAATAGCTTTGACCATCTCTTTAGAAGGAGTTTTCAGTGCGCGGATTATGGAGTCAAGCCAATCCAGGCTTTGTTCCGCCAAGCAGTGCTGATTTCGATTTTGCGCCAATTTTTGGCGACAGCATCCTTTTCACCAAGCCAGTTCTCTTAGTTTTCCTTTCAGTTATTGTGGCTGGAAGTTTTTTTACTCTTTCTGCCCGCAAAGCTGCCATCGTTCCATCGAAGCTGCAATTTGCTGGTGAATCCGTATACACATTCATTCGTAACGAACTTGGTCGTGATGTTATTGGGCCAGAGTTCATGCGCTTCGTACCATTTCTATTCTCACTCTTTATTTTTATTCTGACGAATAACATTTTCGGTATTGTCCCACTTCTACAGTTCCCGACTATGTCACACATTGGCTTTCCAATTGGCGTGACAATTTTTTCATACGTCACTTACCACTATGTTGCAATTAAAAAACATGGTTTTAGTAAATATGTGAAAGACATTTGTTTTATGCCAGGAATTCCAAAGCCTGTCTATTTAATTTTAACTCCAGTTGAGCTACTAACATATTTAGTTACTCGGCCACTAACGCTTTCTATGCGTTTATTTGCCAATATGTTTGCTGGCCACCTTTTGTTGTTAGTTTTCACTCTTGGTGGCGAGTATCTATTAACAAGCGGATTAATTTTCAAGTTTCTTAGTTTATTCTCATTTGGCTTTGCTATCGGATTAAGCTTTTTCGAACTTGGAATCCAAGCCCTACAGGCTTATATCTTTACTTTATTAACAGCTCTATATATCGCCGGAGCACTTGCCGACGAGCACTAAAACCACAATAACTTTGACCAAACGACCGTTTGGCCAATATGAAAGGAAAGAGAAATGACAGGTACTCTCGCAATCGTAGGCTTCGGCCTTTCGACAATTGGACCAGGTACTGCAACCGGCTTGATCTTTGCTGCATACATCAGCGGCGTCGCTCGTCAGCCAGAGGCTCGCAGCATCCTTCAGCCAATCGCATTCCTTGGCTTCGCACTTGCTGAAGCTTTGGCGCTTTTCGGCCTTGTTCTTGCATTCGTACTGAAGTAAGAATCTGCTAGAAACAAGGGGAAAATATGTTTAGTAAATTTGGATTTCTTGCATCTGCTGAGGCAGGGGCAAGTCCCGTTATTCCTAAACCCGCGGAAATAGCCGTCGGCTTTATTGCTTTCGGAATTCTTTTCTTGCTTATTCGTGCACGTGCAGTCCCGCGTTTCGAAAAAGCATATAAAGATCGTACTGAAGCAATTGAAGGCGGTTTAGAGCGTGCAGAAGTGGCACAACGTGAGGCAGCAGAAGCTTTGCAGATGTATAAGGCACAGCTTGCAGATGCACGTGGTGAAGCCGCAAAACTTCGTGAGGAAGCTCGCGCTGAGGGCTCAGTGATCCTCGAACAGATGAGAACTACTGCTCAAGAAGAGGCAACTCGTATCACCGCTTCAGCACGCACATCAATCGAGGCTGAACGTCAAGTTGCTTTCAATTCACTCCTCAATGAAGTGGGTGCACTTGCTACTGAACTTGCATCAAGAATTGTTGGAGAATCTCTAGATGATGCTGCTCGACAATCACGAGTTGTTGAGCGCTTTCTAGAAGAAGTGGAGAAGTCAAAGTAACTATGACACTTTCACTAAAAGGTTCCAGCAGACTCTCATTAGTTGCAACCCGCTCTCAACTTGAGAAATTGATCTCAAGTGGTGATGCTTCGGCTGCAGCTAAAGTCTCAACTGACCTTTTAGCAATTGTTACGGTACTTGACTCATCCATCGCACTTCGTAGAGCGTTGACTGATTTCGCTCGCGATGCAGCTTCGAAAGTTGATTTAAGTAAGAGCGTTTTCAACTCAATTCAAAGCGGTAATGCCTTCACACTTTTTTCAACCATGGTTGGTCTGCGCTGGTCATCACCTAGAGACTTAGCTGATGTGGTTGAACTCTTAGGTGTGGAAGCTGCCACTGTGGCAGTAGAAAAGTCATCTCAGCTTGATCAACTTGAGTCTGAACTCTTTAGCTTTTCCCAAATTGTTAAAAAGAATCCAGAGCTGCGTGCAACCTTTGCGCTTCGCTCGAATTCAGAGATTAAGAAGAGCGCTCTTGTCTCATCCCTCCTGTCTGGGAAGGCACTTGCAGCAACAATCGAACTGATCTCATTCTTGGTTGACCATCCACGTGGACGAAATCTTGAGAGCGGACTTGCTGAGTTTGCTGACATTATCTCCGCACGTAAAGCACGCTTAATTGCACATGTTGTTTCGGCAAATCCGCTGACTTCAGAACAGGCTTCTCGTTTAACTAGTGCCCTAACGAAAATGATGGGCCATGAAATTCGAGTGAATGTCAGTATTGAAAAGGAAGTAGTTGGGGGTCTGTCAATTCGCATTGCAGATGAACTCATCGATGGCACTTTAATTGCTCGATTAGCACAAGCAGATCGCCTGCTTGCTGGTAAGAGCGCTTAAGTTTTTAATTAGGAAATAGGAAAAGGGAGAATAAAATGGCGGAACTTACAATCCGGCCCGAAGAGATCCGTGATGCCTTAGCAACTTTTGTTAAGTCATACGATCCAGGCACAGCATCTCGTGATGAAGTTGGCACTGTCAGTCAGGCAGGCGATGGAATCGCTCGTGTTGAAGGTCTCCCATCGACAATGGCAAATGAGCTATTGCAGTTCGAGAACGGAACACTTGGTCTTGCACTCAACTTAGATGTGCGCGAAATCGGCGTAGTTATTCTGGGTGACACAGCAGGTATTGAAGAGGGATCATCTGTGCGACGCACTGGAGAAATTCTCTCTGTGCCAGTCGGAGATGCTTTCCTTGGCCGTGTTGTTGATCCATTGGGCCGACCAATTGATGGCAAAGGCGAGATTAAAGCAGAAGCTCGTCGTGCACTTGAACTTCAGGCACCGTCAGTAGTTCAGCGCCAGCCAGTGAAAGAACCTTTAGCAACTGGAATTAAGGCCATCGATGCTATGACTGCTATCGGTCGTGGACAGCGCCAATTAATTATTGGAGATCGCCAGACTGGTAAGACTGCAGTTGCTGTTGACACAATCATTAATCAAAAGGAAAACTGGAAAACAGGAGACCCAAAGAAGCAAGTTAAATGTATTTATGTTGCTATTGGACAAAAGGGTTCAACCATTGCATCTGTTAAGGCGTCACTAGAAGAGGCTGGCGCCATGGAGTACACAACTATCGTTGCTTCTCCTGCTTCAGATCCAGCTGGTTTCAAGTACTTAGCTCCTTACACAGGCTCTTCAATTGGCCAGCACTGGATGTATAAGGGCGAGCATGTTCTTATTGTCTTTGATGATTTATCTAAGCAGGCCGAGGCCTATCGTTCAGTATCGCTTTTGCTACGTCGTCCACCAGGTCGCGAGGCTTACCCTGGCGATGTTTTCTACTTGCACTCACGTTTACTAGAACGTTGCGCAAAACTCTCTGATGAACTTGGTGGCGGTTCAATGACTGGTCTACCAATCATTGAAACTAAGGGAAATGACGTTTCTGCATTTATTCCAACAAACGTTATTTCAATTACAGATGGTCAGTGCTTCCTTGAAACAGATCTTTTTAACGCTGGTGTCCGTCCTGCCATTAACGTAGGTGTTTCGGTTTCTCGCGTGGGTGGATCTGCTCAGACTAAGGCGATGAAGAAGATTGCTGGACGTCTTCGTCTTGACCTTGCGCAGTTCCGTGAGCTTGAAGCATTCGCTGCATTCGGTTCGGATTTAGATGCGGCCTCAAAGGCACAACTTGAGCGCGGCGCCCGGATGGTTGAACTTTTGAAGCAGGGTCAGTACTCACCGTACTCACTCGAGCGTCAGATTGTTTCAATCTACGCTGGTACATCAGGTGCTTTAGATGATGTTGCAGTTGCTGATATTCGCCGATTTGAATCTGAACTTTTGGATTACATCGCTCGCGAACGCAAAGCAATCTTTGACGTTATCGCAGAAACTAAGCTGTTAGAGGATGACACGGTTGCTTCAATTATCGAAGCTATCGCCACATTCAAGACCCGCTTTGTTCCAACTGTTGCGGCAGTGGTTAAGGATGCTCCAGTTGAAGCCCTTACTGGCGAAGATTCAGAGCAGATTACAAAGCATGTTCCTCCGGCGGTGAAGAAGTAACTTATGGGTGCTCAACTCCGCATTTATCGCAGGCGCATGCGATCTGTTAAAGCGACTAAAAAGATTACGAAAGCTATGGAGTTAATCTCTGCTTCTCGTATCGTTAAAGCGCAACAACGGGTTACTGCGTCTACTCCATATGCAAATGAGTTGACTCGTGCCGTTTCTGCAGTTGCAACTTACTCATCGACAAACCACCCACTCACAACACCATCTGCGAATCCAATTCGTGCAGCGATTTTAATAATCTCTGCCGACCGTGGAATGGCTGGCGCATATTCAAATAATGCGATTAAAGAGGGTGAGCAACTGGCAGTAGCCCTGAAGAAACGTGGTTTGGAAACAACTTCTTACCTAGTTGGGCGCAAGGCAATTAACTACTACCGCTTCCGCAATCGTGCAATCGCAGGTCAATGGAGTGGTTTTTCAGATAATCCATCATATGAAAATGCTAAAGAAGTTGCTGATGCTCTCATCACAGCATTTTTAGCTGATGCTCAGTCCGATAAGGCTGGAGTTGATGAAATTCATATCGTATTTACTCAATTTGAATCGATGATGACTCAAAATGCACAAGCTAAACGTATGTTGCCTTTGGAAGTTATCGAATCCGATGCGCCAGCACCAACTGGCATATTGCCAATGTATGAATTCGAGCCAAGTGGGGAAAAAGTGCTCAATGCACTTCTACCGCGTTACATTGAGGCTCGAGTATTTAACGCGATGTTGCAGTCAGCAGCTTCCGAGCATGCTGCTCGCCGTCGCGCAATGAAATCAGCAACTGACAATGCTGATGAGCTCATCAAGTCACTAACACGACTTGCGAACGCGGCACGTCAGGCCGAAATTACCCAAGAGATCAGTGAAATTGTTGGCGGCGCAGACGCGTTGGCCTCAGCTAGTGCAGGGAGTGAATGATGTCGACAGAGACAACCAATAAAGGTCGCGTAGCGCGAGTAATTGGACCGGTGGTGGATATTGAGTTCCCAGCCGATGCAATGCCCGCAATCTTCAACGCGCTCAAAGCAGAAGTGACGATGAGCGGTGAGACGCGCACCTTAACTTTAGAAGTTGCCCTACACATCGGCGACAACTTAGTTCGCGCCATCTCTATGCAACCAACTGATGGAATGGTTCGTGGAACACCCGTTACTGACTCAGGTGCTGCTATCTCAGTGCCAGTAGGAGATGTAACTAAGGGACACGTATTCAACACCCTTGGAGAATCGCTAGATGTTCCCACTTCATCATTGGATATTAAAGAACGCTGGCCAATCCACCGTAATGCTCCTTCATTCGATCAGTTGGAATCAAAGACTGAGATGTTTGAAACTGGAATTAAGGTTATCGATCTACTTACTCCTTACGTAAAGGGAGGAAAGATCGGTCTATTCGGCGGTGCCGGTGTAGGAAAGACTGTTTTGATTCAGGAAATGATTTATCGTGTAGCTGAAAACTTCGGTGGTGTATCAGTGTTTGCCGGTGTTGGTGAGCGTACTCGTGAAGGTAACGACTTGTTCCTAGAAATGACTGAAACCGGTGTTATTAATAAGACCGCTTTAGTATTCGGTCAGATGGATGAACCACCTGGAACGCGTCTTCGCGTTGCTTTATCTGCCCTAACAATGGCTGAGTATTTCCGCGATGTTCAAAAGCAGGATGTGCTTCTATTCATCGACAACATCTTCCGCTTTACACAAGCTGGTTCTGAAGTATCAACGCTGCTTGGCCGTATGCCATCTGCTGTGGGATACCAGCCA
>JBEGPY010000030.1:0-7406 GCA_041181205.1 Actinomycetota bacterium
TTTAGTTGTTGTGGCTTTGCCATCGCTGTGGGTGAGTTGTAGAACTATAGAGCCTTTGATTTCAACGGCTCTGATATCAATGCGCTCATGCTCCACCTGCATATTGCGACGGCGACCAGATAAAACAACACGCACCAAAGTCTTTGTATCAATAATGAGTGTGCATGCCTGCTCTAACGCTTGTTCTATTGATAGAGGCATGAGTTATTTAGGCGAAATTACCGCTGTGCCCTTTTCATGAGGGTAAATAGTCAGAACGTGATTAGGAAGGGCTTTAGCAAAGGCTTCGGCTAACTTGCGCTCACCTTCACGATTGACATCGTCGATAACAATGATTGCCTTAGGTGAGAGTTTGGCGATGAACTCTGCGCGAGCTGGCATACGTGCCTCTGGATTTTTGGATCCAGGTGGGCCATCAACAATCAATAAATCAATGCGCTTTAAATCCTTTATGACTGCTGTGTCATACCAATCAACTCCTGCAATATGGGCTTTGAGTACTGCGACCCTGATCTCAACACCGCGCACTTTGTGCTCTCTTAAAATCTCTCGAGTTTTATCGGCAAACTCGGCTGAGTTATCAATGCTAATTACTTTCTTGGCTCCAGCTTTTGCAATAACTAATGTGGAAACACCAGAGCCAAGTTCAACAACTAATTTAGGGTTGTGGGTGCGAACTAGCTGAGCCAGAGTTAATAAGAGATCTGGGGAGGCTGCCCAACTGCGCGTAGGTGGAACGGGTGCGCTAAATTTTAATAGAGATAACAACTGTTGCATCGCCTCAGTCTGGCGATAGGACTGCCACACTTCTGCTTTTAACTCTTTGGTTGATGCCGCTATTTCACGTGCAATTCTAGTATTTACTTTTTGGTGAAGTGCTCGCAATAAGCGAATGCAATAAGCCAGGCCAGCACCAATGGCAAGCAAGAACACTAATGTAAGTAGTTTCACCCATTAAGTCTAAGTGCGAGGCAGGTGAACTTCAATTGCCAAGCCACCGAGTTCGCTCTTGCGAAGAGTAAATGTTCCCTTATGTCTTTCAATCACTGCGTTCATGATGCTCATTCCCAGACCAGTGCCGCCAGTGTCTCGGGAGCGGGATTTATCAAAGCGCTTGAGTCCCCGGATTTTCTCTCCATATGATTCAGGAGGCAATCCTGGGCCGCTGTCTTCAATAATAATTGTGATCTGCTTTTCAGCTTTAACGCTGACTCGAACAGGGGTACTTGCCGGAGTATGCAAACGTATATTGGTAAGAGCATTTTGGATAAAGCGCTGCAAATACTTTTCAGAGCCAATTAATACTGCACTCTCATCAATCTGCGTTGTTATTGGATGTGTTGGTGCAATCTCTTTAAACTCTGCAACGTTTTCACGAACTAACTCAGCGATATCAATACTTTCAAAATCAACGTTGCCCTCTTCGCCTAGTTGAGCCAACATCAGTAAATCACTAATCAGAAAATCCATTCGCTTTAACTCAGAATTAAGCCGATCAAAGGCCGCGCTTTCTCGCTCTGGATCTAGCTGCTTACCTTTGAGAAGCTCGGCATAACCCTTCACCACTGTCATTGGTGTGCGCAGTTCATGTGCAGCATCGCCTATGAACTCCTGCATCTTCTGTCGCTGTGCTCGCTCTTGTGCCAAGGCTCCGGAGCGAGAGAGGAGTGATGCTGCAATTGAGGCAAGGATGTTTGCAAGAATTATAAAAATTAGAAGTTTCCAAAGGTTGATATCAAGGGAGCGATTTATATCTGCCAAGGAACTAGCGATAATTAACTCATCCCCCTCAGGGATTGGGATGTGGCGCACTCTAAGATCATCTCCATCTAAAGGTGTACTTATTGATTCGCGCAAAATAGTTAAGTCACCACTTGGAGTTGCAAAACCTAAAGTAAAATCAAAATTGTTTTGTTCGATACTGAGCAGGGCAATACTGACGGCATCCATCGGATTTACTCGAATATCACTTTCAACTTGATTAAGGTGTTTATCAATAAGTGCAATCTGGCTGTTGTATGTGCTCGCCACTGCAAAGCCGCCAATGAGAATTGATAAAACCGAAGTAATGAGAGCAGTTGAGATAAGTTGCCGAGTTCTATTTTTCATGAAAACTATTTAGGCTCCTGGATTTGAAATCCCACGCCACGGATAGTCTTAATACCTTCAAAACCATCTCGGTGAAGTTTCTTGCGCAGATATGAAATATAGGTGTCAACGACAGTGCTCTCAGATTCAAAAGTGATTCCCCAGACTTCATCCAGCAATAGGTTCTTGCTAAGGACTCTGCCCTTTTTCTCAATCAAAATCTGTAACAAGCGATACTCGGTTGGCGAAAGATCTACCGCTTCACCATTGAAAGTTACTAAGTGCTGATCATCATCGATTGAGATGGGACCGCATGAGAGCAGCGAAGGCACCTCTACATTTTTAGTTGAGCGGCGCAAAATAGCCTTAATACGCAGAATTAGCTCTTCAATTCCAAAGGGCTTAACAACATAATCATCGGCACCAATTTTTAAGCCACGAGTGATATCTGCTTTGTCTTCACGTGCTGTGAGCATGAGCACTGGCGTTAAGTCATTGTTGGTTCGCAAGCGCTCAACCAATTCAAATCCATCCATGAGCGGCATATTGATATCGATAACTAAGAGATCTGGCTTGTGGGTTCGCAAGAGCGTTAACGCAGACATTCCATCAGTTGCTTCCACGGTCTCAAAGCCGGCAATGCGCAAGGTGTCATTGAGAAGTGCTCGGACTCCTGGTTCATCATCAACGATCATAATTAGCTGCGCCATAGGGCCACTCTTGCATGATGGGGGGCTAAATCCAATAAATTTTCACTCTCCGAGGCCATTTCACAGAAAAATCACAACGGTTAGATGCATCATTTAGGCATGAGAACGCGAGGGACAGCACTACTTGTTATCTCCCTGACCCTGCTCTTTTCCACCTCCCAATCTGCATCAGCTGAACCAACACCCTCGCCTTCTCCTGATTATCAAATGTTGATGAATCAATACAAAATGGATTTAGATAAATACCGTGATTTAGTTGAAGAGCGCGATAATGCTCGTAAACAAATAAATCGGATATTTATGCTTGCCGTTGATGATGCAAACCGTATTGCTCGCACAGCGTTGAAATTAGCAAAAACTGCTTCTTCTAAAAATGAAATTCTTTCTAATCAAAAAATCGCAGTAACCGCAGCGAGTGTTGCTCGCGATGCAGCAATAGCAGCGCTCGGTGCCCTACCAACTCCGCCTGTGAAGCCGATTAAGCCAGTTGAAATGGCACCCCTGAATAAGACGAAAGATAAGAAATCGTCACCTTCTCCAACCCGATAAAGAAGCTACTCAACATCACAATTCATTGAGAAAGATGCATCACGTGATGCGTAATTTTGTGGCCACTCTTGTGCATTAAATCGTTATAAAAGCGAGACATTGCTGACCATAGTTTCAGTCTTCTTGCATTGCTTGAGTTCATGATGCTCACCTAAGTTCACCTTATGAACTCTGCGCCGTGGTGGAAAGAAGCCACGATTTATCAGATCTATCCCCGCTCTTTCTTTGATAGTAATGGCGATGGTGAGGGCGATCTACCTGGAGTTACAAGCCAGCTGGATTACGTAAAAAGCCTAGGTGTGGATGCAATTTGGTTAAGCCCTTTTTACACATCCCCCAATAAAGATGGTGGATATGACGTTGCTAATCCCCGCGATGTTGATCCACGCTTTGGAAATTTAGAAGATGCCAAAGAGTTAATCGCCCAGGCACATATGCGCGATCTGCGAGTAATCGCTGACATCATCCCTAACCATTTTTCTGATCAACATGAATGGTTTCAAGCCGCGTTGAAAGCTGGCCGCGGTTCTAAAGAGCGTGCGCGATTCCATTTCTATGAAGCAAATACAGATGGAACTCCCCCTAATAACTGGATCTCAATCTTTGGTGGCCCATCATGGACTCAAGTCGAAGATGGGCAGTTCTATTTACATCTTTTTGATTCAACACAGCCAGATTTGAATTGGGAAAACCCTGAGGTAAATGCTGACTTTGAAAAGACTTTACGCTTTTGGATTGATTTAGGCGTAGATGGTTTCAGAATAGATGTGGCTCACGGGCTTATTAAGGAAGATGTTTTAACGAATCACCATGATCCGCAAGGTTTAAGCAATGCACTGCGTCTTGATGTGGCAATGGATTCTGAGGTGCGAAATGCACTCTTGCTAACAGTTCCTTATTTTGATCGCCAAAGCGTGCATGAGGTCTACAGAAAATGGCGCACACTATTTGATTCATACGGTGAGCGCGAGATCATGGCAGTTGCGGAGGCTTGGGTTCATCCACCTGTGAATGCAACACGTTATGTTCGAGCAGATGAGCTTCATCAAGTCTTTAATTTTGACTTGCTTACAGCAGAATTTGATGCCGATGTTCTATTCGATGTGGTTGAAGGATCAATCTCACTCAATGCAACAGTAAACGCCCTGCCAACTTGGGCTTTGAGTAATCACGATTCACCTCGTGTGGCTAGCCGCATTGGTGAAGAACAAGCACGTGCACTGGCTCTGTTTGTTTTTGGTCTGCCTGGATCTACATATGTTTTTGCTGGTCAAGAATTAGGACTACCTGATGGGCAACTACAAGATTCAGATCGCCAAGATCCAACGTTTTTTAGAACTAATGGCGCCATTAAGGGTAGAGATGGTGCACGCGTGCCGCTTCCTTGGAGTGGAGACACAACACCATTTGGATTTAGTACTGGAAAGCCATGGCTTCCAATTTCCCAGAGCTGGAAAGATTTAACTGTTGAAAATGAACTTGCCGATCCTAAGAGCTCCTTACATGTGTATAAAAATGCACTACAGCTGCGCAAGGAGTTCTTAGTTGGAGCAGGTGGAATCACATGGCTTGAGTCATCCCAACACGGGCAAAAAGGCGATTCTTTACTCTCTTATGTCAGAGGAGCTATCACTGTGGTTATGAATCTTTCAGATTCTGCCAAAGAGTGTGATGCAGCTGGCAAACTTATAATCGTCAGTGGCGGCACCGTAGATGCTCGAGATGGAAAAAAGCTCATTCCGGCACTTTCAACGGCCTGGTTTCTAGCTTAACTGGCAGACTACGCCCATGGAATCAACTACTACCTGGGTAATCACCATTGCAGTACTTGCTGCAGTAATTCTCTTTGATCTTGGAATTGCGGTGATCCGGCGCAATAAAGCAACCTCAATGTTCGAAGCATCTTTTTGGACGGTTTTCTATATAACAGCAGCGTTGGTTTTTGGAGCCCTACTACCTCATTGGTCAAGTGAACAAGGTCAGAAAGAGTTCTTTGCTGGTTGGCTCACTGAATATGCCTTATCAGTAGATAACATCTTTGTTTTCATTATTATTTTGGCAAGCCTTAAAGTTCAAAAAGAGTTACAGCAGTTAGTCCTTTTGCTTGGCATCATGCTCACAATTGCAATTCGAGGTCTTTTAATCCCACTAGGTGCAGCCTTGATTTCCCGCTTTGCCAGCATCTTCTTCCTCTTTGGAATCTTCCTGATCTACACCGCTTGGCAGTTAGCCAAGGAGAATGAAGATGAAGAGTGGAAAGAAGGCAAAGTTGTTGCCCTTCTTAAAAAGCGTGGCTTTAGTACTTTTACTATCGCCCTTGTTGCACTTGGGCTCACAAACTTAGTCTTCTCCCTGGATTCCATCCCTGCAATTTTTGGCTTAACTAAAGACCCATACATTGTCACAACAGCTAACGTCTTTGCTCTCATGGGTCTGCGCCAGCTTTATTTCTTACTCGAAGGTTTATTGGCTCGCTTAGTGTATTTATCTAAGGGACTTTCATTCATCTTAGGCTTTATCGGCGTAAAGATGATCATGGAGGCATTTCATGGCATTGGAATCGATGAGATTGCTGGTGTTCACATCCCTGAGGTCAGCCTGGAAGTTAGCTTGGGTGTAATCGTTGCCAGCTTAGTTATAACAACGGTAGCCAGCCTGACTGCAACTAGAAAAGATGGCAGTGAGATTGTTTAGATAATCTCTTTATCTCTGAGCGTTTCCCGACTCTTCTCTTTACTTTTTTCATGAATCTTACGGATTTGAATATCAAAGATTTTCATTGCAGCATCAAAGGCAGCCAAATCATTGAATTCGCTAGCTTCGGCGCGAAGCAAGGGGCCAGATCCATGAGAAGTCACAATCACTCGGTGTGAGTGCTTTCCTAATCGTGGATTAGTTTCATGAAGTATCTCTACTTCAGCGCGGTCAATGACCACACCAAAGCGCTCCATGGAATTTAATTTCTCTTGCGCTATCTCTCTAAAATCTTCGGCAAGTTCGGCGTTACGTGCATGAATTTGTATCTTCATGATTAGAAGGGTAGTACTAGAACCGCCAATGTTGCTATAGAGGCAAGCAGGAATGATTTACCAAGAATCTTTAGCGCTGTGGCACGATCTGCTGCTTTGTCTTGTGGGTTACTTACGCGTGACAAATCTCCGAGCTTGCCAAAGTTGAACGTGCCAGCAAAGCCATAGGCAAGACAAAACTTACTGCGGGATTGAACATAACCCACTGCTGCCACCATTAAGGGCAAAAATATTCCCACTCGCGCTCCTGTAGGTGCGCTCACAGAAATCATTGCAATCAAAGATGTTACGGAGAGAAATAGGCCAACAAGTGCCACGAACTGCCTTCTGCGAATCTCTTTTTGTCCGATATTGCATGTTCCTGCAACATAGGTTGAATCAGACATCTTCAAACTCATCTTCATCGACCCACGTAGATGCAGTGGAGTCTTCTTGATGTTCTATCCATGAAAGAAAGGAGCCCACGGCACGAAAAGCCAACACAGCAACAGTTACTGCTGTGATGATTCGTCGAAAGGCTTTAACCATAGGATAAAAATACTCTCTATTACGATTTTCCGCCCTAGATAGCGTTGAGGGCGCCAGTGATGTCATCCCAGATGTCATCAACATGCTCACAGCCCACCGATAAACGAATGAGCTGCTCTGGAACGGTTGGACTTTCAATTGGCCAGCGGCGTCTGCGCTCCCACAATGATTCAACACCACCTAAAGAGGTGGCATGGGCAATTAATGTTGATGAATCACAAACTTTTTGGGTTTGTTCTGGGGTGCCATCTACTTCAAAGGAGACAATGGCACCAAAACCTGGGTAGCGAACACGTGTAATTTTTGGATGGCTCGAGAGTCGCTGTACTAACTCCTTAGCGCTCTCCTGTGATTTATTGAAGCGAAGTGGGAATGTGCGAATTCCCCGCAGAGCTAGCCAGGCTTCAAATGGTCCTGGGATGGATCCATTAAAGCTGCGTGAATCCTGTAGACGCTTATAGAGAGCCGGATCATTGGTTGAGAGCGAGCCCATTAACACATC
>JBEGPY010000031.1:0-7336 GCA_041181205.1 Actinomycetota bacterium
GAAGCTAATAATCTCAGCGCCGCACTTCATGCCGCGGTTGCATTAGTTAAGAAGTAAATCACTAACAGGCGATAGCCTTCAACGCATGTTCTGGACACTCAAAGCTGCCAAGCCTCAACTCTCATTAGCGAAAGACGCTGACTCAATTGCGCTCGCTTTTGCTAAAGATTCAGAAGGTGTCATTTCATTTTCAGGCCCTGAAAGATTAGTTCAGGACATCGAAGAGTTTTTTGATATTAATCTTGTCGATGAGCTTTCATTCTTTTCACCATCTGGCAAAGTCGGAGAACTATTCGAAATTCCAGTCAGTGCCCAAGATGCTCAAACAGATCGAATCTTTTTAGTTGGAATTGGTGATTCATCAACTGCTTCATTTCGTGTGGCAGCAACAGCAATTGCAAGAAAAGTTCGTGGAAAGAACACTACCGTTTATTCTGCATGTGCAATTAGTAATAAAGATGTTAAGGCTCATGCAATTGCGTTGACTTTAGGTGCCTACCTTTGGAATCTAAAAACCGGAGAACCTGCAGGAAAGCCAACTTTTATAGTTGCCACAAATGAAAAAGAGGTCATAAATGTTGCTATCACTATTTCGAAAGCAATTACGCGCGCTCGTGATTTGGTTCATACGCCTTCTAATATTAAAAATCCTGCGTGGATGGCTACAAAAGCACAGGAATTTGCCAAAGGAACCGGGCTCACAGTAAAAGTACTTGCAGGAAAAGAGCTTAAAGACTTTGGTGGATTGCGCGCAGTTGGTAACTCCTCTCCAAAACCTGGGCCGCGCTTTATTGAAGTGGGCTACGCACCTGCAAAGAAGAAAAATGTGATTAATGCCCTTCCGCATGTTGTTTTAGTGGGTAAAGGAATCACATATGACACTGGTGGAATTAATCTCAAACGCCCCTATGACTTGATGATTCCAATGAAAAGTGACATGGCAGGGGCTGCAGCAATTCTGGCAACTCTAACTGCGCTAGAAGAATTACAACCAAATATTCGAGTAACAGCTCTGATGATGTGTGCAGAGAATGCGTTTTCAGGCACAGCCCAGCGCCCCAGTGATGTTATTACTCACTATGGTGGAACAACGGTTGAAGTGATTGATACAGATGCAGAAGGTCGCTTAGTTCTAGCTGATGGCTTGGCATATGCCGATAAGAACTTAGATCCAGATTATTTAGTAGATATTGCAACTTTAACTGGTTCAATAACAGTTGGACTTGGCAAGCAATATGCCGGTATGTACACACGTGATGAGCAACTCGCGCGCGATTTTGAAACTGCAGGTCTCGAATCAGGTGATCGAGTTTGGCACATGCCGCTAGTTGATGATTATAAGGATGCCCTTGAAAGTGACATTGCAGATTTTAATCACTTAGCAAAGAAAGCAAAATATCAAGCTAAATCTGTCACTGCCGCATTATTCCTTGAACACTTCGCAGGTAATCGCCGTTGGGTTCATTTAGATATTGCTGGAACAGGTCGTAGTGATAGTGATGCTGGCGAAAATCCTAAAGGTGGAACTGGATATGGAGTCCGCTTACTAACCCAGTGGATTATGAATCTCAAATGAAAATAGAACCTCATGCATATGCTGAAAACTTTATAACTGAAGATCCATTTAAAACCTATGCACGTGCTCGCGGTGTTGAAATAGGAGCACACGATGTAACACCTGGAGTAGGCGCTTATCTTAAGCACCTTGCCTTTACTCTCTCAGCACAGTCAGTTGTTGAAGTAGGTACTGGTTCAGGCGTGGGAAGCTTGTGGCTACTCGATGGCATGTTGGCAAGTGGCACCCTGACTTCAATTGATGATGAGATGGAACATACGCAGATTGCAAAGTTGGCATTTGCTGATGCAGAGATATCACCAACCCGTTACAGATTAATTACTAACTCAGTTCTAGATGTGATTTCAAAGTTAACCGATAGAGCCTATGACTTAGTTGTGGTCCGTCATGATCCTCAAGATTTGGCCTTTGTAATCAGTGAGGCACATCGCATTTTGCGAAGTGGCGGGGCGATGGTTATTGATAGCTTTTTTGGGGGTGCAAAAGTCAACGATCCCTCCCAAAGAGACCCTAAAACTGTGGCGCTTCGTGATGCTGGGAAAATCATTAAAAATGACACAGAACATTGGGTGAGCACCTTGATCCCAACGGGAGATGGATTATTAGTTGCAACAAAGTTGTAGGAAGATACTCACATGATTTTTCCTAGAAAAAAGGTAATCCACAATGTTCGACCATGGTGGGAAACAAGTGCACCGAGTAAAAGCTCGCGAAGCAAAATCTTTATAACTGCTTTGCTTGCAAGTTGCCTGGGGGGATTTCTAGGAGTTACGGCAACGGGTGGAACAATCTTTAATTCTGCCAACATAGTTGATTCTTCAAGCACAATTGAGCGTGCCCCAGATTCTGTCGCAGGAATTGCTGCCAGAGTTTTACCGTCAGTTGTTTCGATTAATACCCGCTCTTCATCTGGTCGTGGTGGTACTGGTTCAGGTTTTGTTTTTGATAGCAACGGTTACATTCTGACTAATAATCATGTTATTGCAGGTGTTGCTGATGGAAAAGGTGCAATACGAGTCACACTTAATAATGGCGCTGTTTACAATGCAACGATAATCGGCCGCGATGCCTCTTATGACTTAGCCATTATTAAAATTAGCGCAACTAATCTTCCAGCACTTGAATTTGGCGATAGTGACAAGGTTGCAGTTGGTGATTCCGTAATTGCAATTGGATCACCACTTGGTCTATCAGGAACGGTAACACTGGGAATCATTAGTGCTAAAGATCGACCAGTAACTGCCGGAGATTCTGGATCTGGAAGTTCATTTATTAATGCTCTGCAAACAGATGCGGCTATTAACCCAGGAAATTCTGGAGGCCCATTAGTTGATGCAACAGGGGCAGTCATCGGCGTTAACTCTGCAATCGCATCCCTAGGTTCTTCGTCGCAGACTGGTTCAATTGGTTTAGGCTTTGCGATACCGATTAATCAAGCTAGAAAAACTGCGGATCAATTAATTAAATCAGGAAAAGCTACCTATCCATTTCTAGGTGTTTCATTAGATATGAATTTCACTGGAGTTGGCGCACTCGTTGCCAGTTCCAGCACAGCTATTTTGCCTGGTGGACCAGCAGCTAAAGCAGGGATTAGTGCGGGCGATGTCATCGTTAAATTCGAAAATAAGGCCATCGATTCCCCTGAGCAATTAATTGTTGCAATCCGCGCTATGAATGTGGGAGATAAGGTCACCCTGACATACATTCGAGATAGCAAAGAGGTCACTGTCACTGTTACCTTGGTAGCTGGCAATAACTAGGGGCCGGTTTAGAAGGTAGGCTTTCGGTATGTTCTTTGATATCGGCGCAGGTGAAATCCTCGGCCTGGCTATTTTAGGAATGATTCTGCTTGGTCCAGAGCGTCTTCCAAAAGCTGCCTCTGAAGCTGCCAAATGGGCTAAGAAAATTCGTGCTCTGTCACAGTCAGCAACAGCTGAACTCCGTGAGAACTTGGGACCCGGCTTTGAGAATCTTCAGCCTGCAGATCTACATCCAAAAACTTTCGTTAAAAAGCAGTTAGGTGAGTTGTTGGATGACACTCCAGCGGCAAAACCAGTGCGCCCCACTGCAAAGATTGATCCAGACCTCATATGAAGCTTATTGAAGTACTCAATGAAGCACTCACAACAGTTCAAGATCCTGAACTTCATCGTTCAATAACTGAGCTTGGAATGGTTGAGGAGCTGACTGAGGATAACGGCGCCGTGAGTATTAAAATTTTATTAACGATTTCTGGTTGCCCAATGCAAGATCGACTTCGTGGTGATATTACTACAGCACTAAAAAATGTCGAAGGTGTTAAAACTGTTGACTTAGCTTTTGGAGTTATGTCGCAAGAGCAACGTGATCACGTCAAGAAAGTTGTTCGCGGTGGTCGAGAGAAAACTATTACTTTTGCCCAACCAGAATCTCTTACACGTGTTATCGGTATTGCATCGGGTAAAGGTGGCGTTGGCAAATCTTCTGTGACTGCAAACCTAGGGGTTGCATTTGCTAAAAAAGGATTACGCGTTGGAATTTTAGATGCAGATGTCTATGGCCACTCGATTCCCCGTTTGATGGGCTTAATGGGTCAGCGACCAACTGCCATCGATCAGCTCTTTATTCCTCTGGAGTCATTTGGCGTAAAAGTGGTTTCGATGGAGATGTTTAAGCCAGAGCGCTCCGACCCTGTTGCATATCGTGGCCCACTTTTACACCGTGTTCTTGAACAACTTCTTTCAGATGCTCACTGGGGCGATTTGGATGTCTTGCTTATTGATTTACCACCTGGGACTGGAGATTTAGCTATCTCGCTAGGACAACTGATTCCTAACTCAGAGATTGTTGTTGTAACTACACCTCAAATTGCTGCAGCTGAGGTTGCAGAGCGCGCAGGAAGAATTGCACATCAGATTCATCAACGCGTCATTGGCGTTATTGAAAACATGTCTGAATATGGCTGCCCAACATGTGGTGAGAAGATTGCCCTCTTTGGAGCAGGTGGAGGAGAAGAAACTTCTAAGCGTTTATCAGCTCTTGTTGGCATTGATGTCCCACTTCTAGGCAAGATCGCCTTTAATCCAGAACTTCGAACCGGTGGCGATGACGGAGTTCCCTTAGTTCAAGCGGCTCCTGAATCTGAATCTGCACAGACAATTCTTGCGATTGCAGAGATTCTTGTTAAACGCAGTAAATCTTTAGTGGGTGTTCGCTTAGGTATTTCGCCGGAGAGCAATTGATATCGCAAGGGGATTCGCGCGATAGTCATACGACTATTCCAGGAAGACCTGATTTAATTCGCCTCGGTGTTGGAATCATGGGAATTGGAACATCAGGACCTCTGATTGCAATGAGTGCAATGCCTATCCCAACACTGATTTTTTGGAGAAATCTTGGTGGTTCACTATTAACACTTCCTTTTGCTCTCAAACATCCGAGAGATCGCGTAGGTATTAAGTGGTCCATTCTGGCTGGCTTTATATTAGCCATTCACTTTGTGGGATTCTTTCTAGCGATGCGCTGGACAAGTGTTGCCGCAGGTACGGCACTTGTTGCCTTGCAACCAATCTTTGCTGCATTGTTTGTAAAACTCAGCGGTGGGCATATTCCTTCTAAAGCCTGGCTCGGAATGATTGTTAGTTTTTCAGGCGTACTTTTGATATCAGGCATTGATTTACAGATTTCTCTTCGCGCATTTCTAGGTGATGTTGCCGCACTTATCTCGGCAGCACTTGCTGCTCTTTACATGATGGCTGGATCACGTGCACAGCGCACAGTTGAAACAACTGTTTACACAACCGTCTGTTATTTTATTTGCGCCATCACGGCATTGCCAATGGCGTTGCTGATGGGTTTTCCGATATTTAATTTCTCAGGGCGTGAATGGTGGATCCTTTTAGGTCTTGTTGTTGGCGCACAAATTCTTGGTCATACTATGTTTAATACAGCTCTCAAACGTGTATCACCAGCAATTGTTTCTCTCATTATCTTTTTCGAAGTACCCGTTAGTTCACTGCTTGCTATTTGGTGGCTTGGACAAAAACCACCACTTGGAATTTTGCCTGGAATTGCCTTGATTTTAATTGGATGCATTTTAGTTGTTACTCGCTCTAAGCCAGAGGCTGTGGAGTTGGCTCCATGATCGATTTACATACACACACCAATAAAAGCGATGGCACAGATTCTCCACGCGAACTTGTAAATAAAGCGATCGTTCAGGGATTAACTGTTCTTGGAATAACCGATCACGACACAACCTCTAGTTGGCAAGAGGCAACTGAGAGCTTGCGTGGCAATCTGACGTTAGCACTTGGTAGTGAAATATCCTGCTTAACTGAAGATGGAATAAGTGTGCATATGTTGGGCCTTCTCTTTGACGGTGCACATAAGCACATGCAAGTGATGCTTGAAGAAACACGTGATGGACGAATGCCCCGGATGCGCAAGATGGTTGAGAAGATGCAGGCAGCAGGCATTGATATCTCAATGGCAGATGTTGAGGCCGCACGCCCTGATGGGGCAACACTGGGTCGCCCACATTTAGCTGATGCGTTGGTGAATAAAGGAGTCATATCTTCACGCGATGAAGCATTTCAAGGCATGCTCAATAATGATTCCGAGTTTTATGTCTCTCATGCAGCCCCAACTCCAGCCCAAGCAATTGCAATGATTCGAAGTGCAGGAGGAGTTGCAGTGATTGCTCATCCTTTTGCATCACTTCGCGGCCAGATACTCAAAGCAAGTGATTTTCAAGAGCTAGTACATGCTGGTTTAAATGGAATTGAAGTGGATCATAGGGATCAAAATCCAGAAGAACGAGCGATGTTGCGCTCAATTGCCAAAGAGTTGGATTTAGTAATAACTGGCTCCAGCGACTATCACGGAAGCGGTAAACTCAATTTACTAGCAGAGTTTCAAACCAGCCCAGGGCAATGGGAAAAACTTGAATCACTTGCCGATAAACGAAGGGTGGTAGGGGCATGAAAGTTAGCGCTCTAACCTTTGCCGTCCAATCATTTGTAACTCTCTTTGTGATTATGGATCCACCTGGTGCTACGCCAATATTCTTAGCTTTAGTTGCTGACAAATCGGCTAAAGAGCGCAGGATTCTTGCAATAAAAGCGGCTTCAGTCTCACTCCTTGTGATATCAATATTTGCACTATTCGGTCGCTTCATTTTGAGTTACCTCAATGTCTCAATTGCAGCGATGCAAGCGGCGGGTGCTTTATTGCTTTTGCTCATTTCATTAGATCTTCTCACTGGGGGCAAGGGAAGCGGTCGCGGTGAGTCAAAAGATGCCAACATCGCACTAGTTCCACTTGGAACGCCATTACTAGCAGGACCTGGAGCCATTGTTGCAACAATGATTTTTGTGCAGCAAATTGAGGGTCCAAGCATGGCTCTTGGTTTAATTGGTGCCGTTATTGCTGTTCATGTTGCAATTGCTGCGGCATTGATGGCCTCTACAACAATTATGAAGGTAATCAAGGAAGCTGGAGTGACTCTAGTGGCACGTATCGCTGGTTTATTACTTGCTGCGATTGCAGTTCAAATGCTAGTAAATGCAATCCGCATTTTTGTAACTAATTAACCCTCTTTAAACTTCTTTGTGCGTGTACGAGTGCGCTCAATTTTTGGCTTGGCTTCAGCTTTTTTCTCAACGCGCTTTTCTGGTGCAGCTTTTTGGGCAACTGGCTTGCTTTTAGTGAGTCGTCCTGTGGAGCCCGCCGGGATATCTAGAACCTCATAGAGGTGTGGTGAAGAGGAATACGTTTCTT
>JBEGPY010000032.1:0-9389 GCA_041181205.1 Actinomycetota bacterium
CAGTCTCACAAATTGTGGCTGAACCTACGACGCGATCACCATCATAAATAACCATTGCTTGGCCAGTTGCTAGACCTAAAAGAGGATCATCTAATTGAGCAGTAAGTAGGGTTCCATCAAAGAAATATGAACAAGGTAGGGCTGCACCATGTGCTCGAACTTGAACAAAGCCACGTTGTGGCTGCTTAGTAACCGCTGGGCCGCACCACACAGCTCGTTCACCGCGCATGCTTGTTACCGCTAGATCTTCGCGCGCTCCAACGACTACCGTGTTGCTCACAGGTTCAATCTTTAAAACAAATCGTGGTGAACCATCAGCGGTTGGAACCGTTAGCCCCAAACCTTTGCGCTGGCCAATTGTGTATGTGTAAGCACCTTTGTGTTCACCGATCTTCACACCATCTTGATCAACGATAGGACCTACTTCACTTCCCAAACGATCACGCAACCATCCTGCATTATCACCAGATGGAACAAAACAAATGTCGTGACTATCTGGCTTTTGTGCAACTGCTAAACCACGAGCTTCTGCCTCTTTGCGAATATCAACTTTAGTTGTGTCTCCTAGTGGAAAAATGGCGCCTTCAATTTGTTCGATAGTTAAAACCGATAGAACATAAGACTGATCTTTTGAATGATCAACTGCTCGATGGAGTGTCTTTCCAGAATCAGAAATCTGTGTTCTTGCGTAGTGACCTGTTACAACACCATCAAAGCCCATGGCACGTGCACGATCTAGAACGGCAGCAAATTTAATCTTTTCATTACAACGCAAACATGGATTAGGTGTTCGCCCAGCTGCGTACTCAGCTAAGAAATCTTCAACAACACCATCGTGAAACTCCTCAGCCATATCCCAGATATAAAAAGGAATTCCGATCACATCTGCAGCACGGCGTGCATCATGTGAATCTTCAATCGTGCAACAGCCTCTGGCACCGGAGCGATACTTTTGAGGATTTGAAGAGAGCGCTAAGTGCACACCAATAACTTCATGGCCCGCCTCAACTGCGCGGGCAGCAGCCACTGCTGAATCAACGCCACCACTCATAGCTGCAATTAACCTCATGAAAGATTTGCCGCCCTTCCACGGGTAATTACATCAGGCAGTACTGACACTGCGAAATCCACGTCTGCACTCGTGCTGGTGGCACCAAATGAAAAGCGCAATGAAGACTGTGCGCTGACTTCACTGTGTCCCATGGCAAGCAGAACATGGCTGGCTTCATGCACACCTGCGCTGCAGGCCGATCCTGTTGAACAGGAAATATGTTGGGCATCCATAAGTAGTAACAACGTGTCACTTTGTGTTCCAGGAAAAGTGACATTAACGATTCCTGGTAAGCGATCTGATTTCACGCCATTGATAATTACTTCAGGAAGGGCAGATGTTATTCCTGCAATAAAGGAGTCGCGCAGTGCGCTTACCTTGTTCCCATCGTAATACTTACTTTTTGCAGCTGCAGCAAAAGCAACAATTGCTGGTGCATTTAATGTTCCACTTCTAATTTCTCGCTCTTGTCCCCCACCATGGAGTAGCGCTGGAATTTCAACTGCTCGGCGCAAAATAAGTGCGCCAATTCCTAGAGGTCCTCCAACTTTATGGGCACTCAACGACATTGCATAAACGCCAAGACCGGCAAATGAAAGCGGGACTTTCTTAAAGCTTTGCGCTGCATCAGTGTGAACTGGAATCTCTCCAGCGATTTCAACAACCTTTGCAATCGGTTGAATTACTCCAGTTTCATTATTTGCATGCATGACACTAATGACAGCAATCTCATTACCTCTGGCAGCAACTAAATGAGTGAGAAATTCAAGATCGATGACACCATCAGCGTTAACTGGAATCTGAATAATTTCAGCGGCCTCATGCACTTCTAGCCAATGTGCAGGGTCAAGAATTGCATGGTGCTCAATGGAGCTGATAACCACAACGTGTTTGCCCTTATCGCGTCCTTGCCAATACAAACCTTTAAGCGCAGTGTTATTTGCCTCCGTGCCTGATGCGGTGAAAATAACTTCGCTAGGCAAGCAACCTACTTCTTTTGCAATTACTTCACGAGCATCTTCTAAAGTTTTTCGTGTTGCACGTCCATGTGTATGCAAACTTGATGGATTACCTAAGCGTGCTAACTGCCCAGTCATCGCAATTAAAGCTTCTTCAACCATGGGCGTTGTGGCCGCATGGTCTAGGTAGATAGAGGACATGGGTCCAATCTTAGGCTTTGAGGGCTTTAACGCCTTCAGTGGCAGGAGGCAGCACTTCTGGATCTTTATTAACCACCACGATGTTCTTGCTTGTTTGCATGCCAGCGCGGTGCTGAATTGCCCCTGAGATTCCACATGCAACATAGAGCTGTGGGCTAACAGTTTTTCCGGTCTGACCTACTTGATGAGAATGTGGATACCAACCCGCATCAGTTGCTGCGCGTGATGCACCAACTGCTGCACCTAATGAATCTGCAAAAGCTTCAACCGTTGCAAAATCTCCATTTGTTCCACGACCACCTGAAACAACAATGTTGGCCTCAGTTAACTCTGGACGACCACCCTTTACTGGAGGTTGTGAAGAAGTAATCGTTGCTTTTTTAGAACAATCAGAGATTGGCGCAGTTGTATTTTCAATTAAAGGTGTAGCTGGTGCAAAGTTTGCAGTTATGGTGTTAGGGCGCACGGTAATGATTGCTGTGCCTTCGTTGACCTTTGAGTGAACAGTTGTTGATCCACCAAAAACTAGCTGTGTTGCAGTGCAATCTGCAGCAACATCGACTGCATCAGTAATAATGCCAATCTTTAGCTTCATTGCAACACGGCCAGCAACTTCCTTACCAAAGGCGTGTGAAACTACGAGAACTGCTGATGGCGCACTTTGTCCGATGACATGTGCGAGCGCATCGGCGCAAGCTGCAACTCCATGCTTTGTAAAGTCATCAGATTCAATAACAAGTACTTTTGTGACAGGTCCCTGGTTAATGGAGGCTGCATAAGCTGCACCTTTTCCGACAGGTGCTAAAACAAGTGCTGTTACTTCACCAATGACAGCGCCAGCAGTTGCTATTTCTACCGTTGCTTTAGTTGCCTTTTCGCCAGCGAAATCAGCCAAAATTAATACAGTGCTCATATCAACTTCTTCTCACTCAAGAAATCAACAAGTTTTTGACCAGCTGTTCCATCATCTGTGACAACTACTCCTGCAGCACGTGCAGGACGAGGAGCTGCATCAATTACTGCTGACCAAGATTTTGTGAACTGCGCTCCAGTACTTGCAAAGTCACGGATATCAATAACCTTTTTCTTAGCCGCCATAATGCCTTTAAAGGATGGATAGCGAGGCTCATTAATCTTTTCAACAACACTTATTACGCATGGAAACTCTCCATGGACTTCATCAACGCCAGCCTCAGTTACCCGTGTGATGGAAACTTTCTTAGCGCCTGGATCTACGGAAACCTTAGAAGCAAAAGTTAATTGAGCACATCCCAGCTTCTCGCTCATCATCGCTGGCACAACGCTCATACGGGCATCTGTTGATTCCGTTCCGCAGATAACGATGTCGAACTCACCTTTCAAGATGACATTGGCTAAAACTTCAGCCGTCACAACAGCATCGGCTCCTACTAAGATTTGATCACTAATTAAAATCGCATCATTTGCACCCATTGATAAAGCTTTACGAACAGCTTCAGTCGCGCGCTCTGGTCCCATTGAAATGACAGTGACTGTATTAGCCCCACCTTCTTCATTGCCACCATGTGCTTCTGCAATTCGAAGTGCTTCTTCAACGGCATATTCATCTAAGTCATTGAGAACAGCATCAACGTTGGCGCGATCAAGTAATCCACCAACCATCTTCTTTTCAGCCCAAGAGTCTGGGACCTGTTTGATGCAGACTGCGATCTTCATGGCTCCAATGTTACTGGCCAGTAACCAGAAAGGCGAACTAAATCTCAGATTTCACGCATGATTTGCCAACATGTAACCTCAAGGATTACTTGAGTCTTCTGGGATAACCGACCCTATGCTCCATGAGTTCTAAAATGCGCATTGCAATCGTCACAGAGTCATTTTTGCCTCAGATCAATGGTGTTACTAACTCTGTTTTGCGGGTTCTAGAACATCTAAAGAGTGAAGGTCATGAAGCCTTAGTTATTGCACCTGAAAGCATTGATGCCCCCCGTGAATATGCCGGCTTTCGTATCAAACGTGTTCCAAGCCTTGAAATGAAAGGTTTGACTCCTCTTGGCTTTCCGCAACGGGCCTTAGAGCCTTTGATCGATGGCTTTGCGCCAGATGTCATTCATTTAGCGTCACCGATATTTCTTGGAAAATATGCAGCCAAGATTGCACAGAATCTCAACATACCAACTTTATCTATCTACCAAACCGACGTTGCAGGCTTTGCCCGTCATTACGGCTTAACCGTGGCGCATAACTCACTGAAGAAGTGGGTCGCAAAGATTCACTCTTCTAGTGATCGCACTTTGGCGCCTTCGACTTGGTCATGCAAGGATTTAGAAAAAAGTGGAGTCGCCAATGTGCACTTATGGCAACGTGGTGTTGACGCGGTTAAGTTCTCTCCAGAAAAGCGCGATATTGATTTACGATGTGAGCTTCTAGGCTCACGGCCCGATCGCAAAATTATTGGATACGTCGGCCGCCTTGCAAATGAAAAACGAATTGATGACCTTAAGGTCCTAGATGTTCGAGATGATATTCAATTAGTAATCGTTGGCGATGGTCCAGCACGATCTCGCCTTGAAAAGCACTTACCTAACGCCCGCTTTGTTGGCTATCAAAGTGGTGAGAATCTAGCTCGATACTACGCATCTCTAGATATCTTTGTTCACACGGGTGCTCATGAAACTTTCTGCCAATCAATTCAAGAAGCTCTTGCCTCAGGTGTACCAGTCATTGCACCTAACTCCGGCGGGCCTTTAGATCTGGTCAAGCACGGTTGGACCGGATATCTGATTAATACGGCAGATTCTGTGGCACTTAATCAAAACGTTAATAATCTATTAAATAAGCATGAGCCAGCAATCTTGCGAGAGCGCACGCGCGCCTCAGTCATTGATAACACTTGGGGCCTTGTTAATGATCAGTTGATGATTCACTACAGAGAATTAATTCAGATGTCAGACCTGCGTATGAAGGAGAATGTGGCATGAAGATAGTTCATATCGCCAATTTCTACGGACCAAAATCTGGTGGAATTAAAACTACCCTTCATCAATTAGGCACCGGGTATGTTGCCCGTGGTCATTCATTTACTTACATCGTGCCCGGAACTGGCTTCTTCTGTGAAGAGTCGACCAGTGGCACCAAGATTACATTGCCCTCCATTGAGATTCCTTTTAGTGGTGGTTATCGCATCATTCGCAATAATCGCGATGTTAAGAAACTTCTCATCACGCTCAAGCCAGATGTATTAGAGATTTCAGATCGGTTTACTCTCTCAAAGATTGGTGCTTGGGCAGGCCAGCGAAATATTGCAGCAGTTGTCTTTAGCCACGAAACTTTAAGTGGATTGGCGAAGAACTACTTTCCTTTCTCCCTTAAGCGCATCGTGGACTGGCATAACCGCAGACTCTCATCACGCTTTAAGCATGTGATCACCACAACAGAGTTTGCGTCGAAAGAGTTTGAAGACATTAAAACCACAAACCTTGTAAGAGTGCCTCTGGGTGTTGATTTAGATAAGTTCTCACCATATTTGCGTAACGAAGATTTCCGTAAAGATTTACTGCAAGGTGCGCAAGTTCTACTAGTTCACTGCGGCCGCATGTCCCGGGAAAAGCACCCAGCCCGTTCAATTGAAGCGTTGAAGGTCTTGATTGAACGCGGAATTAACGCACGTTTGATTTATGTTGGTATCGGTCCCATGTATGTAGATTTGCGCGAGCGAAGCAAGGGCCTACCAGTTACTTTTCTTGGCTATATTGCAGATCGTGAACGCCTTGCTGAAATTCTGGCTTCTGCAGATGTTTCACTCGCACCTGGCCCCATTGAAACTTTTTGCCTAGCTGCCCTTGAATCTCTGGCTGCTGGCACCCCGGTAGTTGCATCTAATACAAGTGCAGTCGGCGAATTCCTTCTAATCAATACTTCTGAACCAGTTGGGGCTGTGGCGGGTAATACTGGACATGAGTTTGCAAATGCAATTGAACTAGTACTTGAAATGCGTAAAGATTCCAAACTGCCTCAGCGCTGTTTCCATCAGGCAGAAAATTTTCCATGGAGCGCAACACTTTCTTTGATGCTCAAGCTTCACGGTGATAGCCAAGAAGTTAAAAGAAGGTTGCGGGCGGCTTAAGTGGAGCGCGTCGCAACCTTCGCAGTATTGGGAGATAGCGCCGCATCTGGCGTCGGCGACACCGATAACAATGGCATTTCTCGGGGTTGGAGTTACTACTTAGCTAAGAATTTCACAGATCCCCTGGTCTATATAAATTTTTCTCGCGCAGGTGCAAAATCAGATGAAATTCTCCATGATCAACTTCCTAAGGCAATTTTGCACTCCCCCTCAATAACGGCAGTAATCGTCGGGGGAAATGATGCCCTGCGAAATGGTTTTTCCCCCGAGCGTCTGCATCACAATCTTCGCAGCACCATTAAGCAACTCAAAGCTATTGGCTCAGAAGTTCTACTCCTGCAATTACATGACCCCACCTTAATTGTGCCTATGCCAAAAACTTTAGGAACAGTTTTGCGCCGACGCATTAACGCTGTTAATCAAGTAACTCAAGCAATTTCTGCAGAGTTTGGGACAGAGATTTTAAGAACCCGTGATCTTGAAGGTATCTATGAAAGAAAAGTTTGGCATATTGATCGGATGCACCCATCTAAGTTTGGGCATCAATTATTGGCCCACCACTTTCGTGAAATCTTAAGCAAGCGATGGGAAATATCTCCCATTCACCTTGAACCCATTGTGGCAAAACCAAAAGCTGAATCGATCAAATGGATGCTAAGAAATGGAACTCCGTGGTTTCTTAAACGCTCAGTTGATTTACTTCCGGCCGCCATCTACCTCATAGCTTGTGAACACTTACGAATGATTTTCCGTCCGAATGCCCACGCAAATGCTGTGATTTATTTCCCAGAGTTTGTAAATCACCGAGAAGCGGGCTTACTCGAAGTATTTGAAGAGCGGGTGTCGTAATCCAACGCGCAGCATTTCACGGCACTATTGTGCCCGCCCATACTGCACAACTCTGCTGAGTTACTCGTACTAGGTAGTAATCGCCTCATTCGAGTAAAGTAACAAATGTGTTAGCAATTATTGCTCCGGGGCAGGGTTCCCAAACTCCAGGAATGTTTAATTCGTGGGTAACTAACCCCGTGTTTCATGAGCTTCTATCCAAATGGTCTATGCGTATTGATTTAGATTTAATAAGACTTGGCACAACTGCCGACGCCGATGAAATCAAGGACGCCGCAAATGCCCAACCACTTATCGTGGCTGCATCTCTATTAGGTGCTCACACACTTGGACTTAAGAATTATTCATTCACATCAGGGCACTCTGTAGGAGAACTAGCAGCGGCGGCAATCAGTGGTGCGATCTGCGATGAAGATGCGTTGCGCTTAGTGCGAGCCCGTGGAATAGAGATGGCAAAAGCTGCAGCGCACTCCCCTGCTGGAATGTCTGCGGTATTAGGTGGAGATCGCGAAATCGTTTTGAAAAAGCTTTTTGAACTCAATCTTGTCGCCGCAAACGATAATGGCGGTGGACAAATTGTGGCTGCTGGTGATTTAGCAGCACTTGCCGAGCTTTCTGAAAATCCCCCTGAAGGTGCACGTGTTCGAGCGCTAGCTGTTGCCGGAGCTTTTCACACATCTTTCATGGCACCTGCCGTTGAACCTTTGCGCGCACTTGCTGCAACCGTCTCAACTTCCCCAACAACAATCTCAGTAATTTCCAATAAGGATGGTGAAGTTCTCACAGATGGTGCACAGGTGCTCACTCGCATCGTTGATCAAATAGCTAATCCAGTGCGCTGGGATTTATGCATGCAAACACTTAAAAACTTAGGAGTTACGGGTGTCATTGAATTACCACCGGCTGGAACTCTGGTTGGCTTGCTCAAGCGCGGTGCTCCGGAGATCGAAACATTCGCCCTAAAAACTGCAGATGACGTGTCTGCTGCTCGGGAATTTGCAGGAAGGCACGCATGATTATCAAGACATCACCAACGACTAACAGTGCGATCCTCTCTGTTGGTTCTTATCGCCCTAAGCGATTAGTGCCTAACTCTGAAATTGTTGATCGTATTGAATCAAGTGATGAATGGATTCAACAGCGCACAGGAATCGAATCACGCCGCTTTGCTGGTCCTGATGAAACTGTAATCACTATGGCCAAGGCCGCATGTGAAAGTGCGCTCAAGCGAGCCAAGTTAACTATGGCCGATATCGATACTGTGATCCTTTCTACTATTTCTTATCCCTATCAAGCACCTAGTGCTGCAACTGAACTCATTAATGAACTTGGTAATCCAAAAGCTGCAGCTTTCGATATCAGTGCTGCTTGTGCTGGCTTTTGTTACGGCGTTGGCATGGCAAGTGATTTAGTGCGCGGTGGAACATCAAAAAATGTTTTGGTGGTTGGTGTTGAAAAGCTCTCTGACTTTACTGACCCAGATGATCGCGCAACTGCCTTTATCTTTGCCGATGGTGCCGGCGCAGTTGTTGTTGGACAAAGCACGGAAGCAAAAATCGGTCCAACTATCTGGGGATCAGATGCTGATTCGCGCGATGCCATTATGTTAAATCCACCTTACACAGAGTTTCGAAACTCACCTGATAAAGGTGTTGCTCAATTAGGATGGCCAAATATTTCACAGCAAGGTCAAACCGTATTTCGTTGGGCAGTTTATTCCATGAGCAAGGTTGGTCTTAAAGCTTTGGAGTCTGCCGGTTTAGGTGTGGATGATCTTGATGTGTTTATTCCACACCAAGCAAACATCCGCATCATTGAAACAATGGTGAAAGAAATGAAGTTACCGGATTCAGTTTTGGTCGCCGATGACATTCGTGTGAATGGAAATACATCAGCTGCATCAATTCCCCTTGCAATGGATATCTTGCTAGAAAAACATCCCGAGATGCATGGCAAATTAGCCTTGCTCATTGGCTATGGGGCTGGCCTGGTTTATGCGGGGCAAGTGGTGCAACTTCCGCCTGCGCCCTGAGATTTATGACACTTACGCCTGTCTATACTCGTAAGTAAGCACTCTTTTCATAGAGAATTACCACCTGTTGATCCGTTGAACTATTCGCCGAAGAAAAGGAACACATCACATGGCACTTGCACCAGCAGATGTACTAGCAGGACTTAAAGAGATCGTTGAAGAAGTAGCCGGTATTCCAGCTGCATCAATTGA
>JBEGPY010000033.1:0-7000 GCA_041181205.1 Actinomycetota bacterium
GCCTCAACCGGACACACGGGCTCACACGCACCGCAGTCAACGCATTCATCGGCTTGGATATAGAGCATGCGGTCGCCTTCATAGATGCAGTCCACAGGACATTCAGCGATGCAGGATTTATCTTTCACATCGATACATGGTTCGGCGATCACATAAGTCACGACTAGCCTCCGTAAGAAATATTAGTTTTCAACACCCAGATTGTAATCGTATAGGCACTCCTAGCGCGATATTTGAAGTTAAGGATTATCGTTGAGCCATGAATCAGGGTCTAGAGGCCACATTTAGCGCCCTCATAGGAAAGCGCGTCACCATCCGCTTGCATGAGCCCGAGGGGGGATTCCGCGACATCGTGGGCCATCTTGAGTCCCCTATCACACTTCGCAATCGCCATGGAAAGCTTATTGAATTCTCCTACGATGAGATTGCATTATGGAAAGAAGTGGTTGAAATAAAGTGAGCCTTCGACTCTATGACACTGCTTCTCGAAAGCTTGCGCCTGTTACCTCAACTAATGGCACAACAACAATGTATTGCTGTGGTCCCACCGTCTATCGAGATGCACATGTGGGAAATTTAAGGACCTTCCTACTTTCAGATCTGGTCCGTCGTGTTCTCACGGCTAATGGTGTTGATGTCAAACTCATTCAAAATATTACCGATGTCGGACACATGTCTGAAGATATTGCGAATGAAGACAAAATGCTTGCACAGGCAAAAGCTGAATCCATAGATCCCTTTACCGTGGCACGAAAATACGAAGCGGCTTTTCATACCGACTTAGCACGCCTAAATATTGAAAAGGCAGATGCTTATCCAAGAGCTAGCGAATCAATTGAGTTAATGCTTGCCATGATTGAGCAACTCATTACTAAGGAATTTGCATATGTGGGTGAGGATGGCACGGTCTATTTTTCGGCCCAATCTTTTCCTAGTTATGGCGCAATAAGTGGTAACCGCTTAGATGCCCTGAAACCTGGCCATAATTATGATTACAGCGAAGATGGCGCCAAACGTTTTCATGCAGACTGGGCGCTCTGGAAGCGCGCTGGCACACGCAGTGAAATGATTTGGGATTCACCGTGGGGAGCTGGTTTTCCCGGGTGGCATATTGAATGTTCGGCAATGTCACTTCATTTCTTGAATTCGCACATAAATCTTCACGTCGGTGGAATCGATCTGCGTTTTCCGCATCATGAAAATGAACGAGCCCAATCAAATGCAATTACTGGAAATGAGAGCGTGGATCTATGGCTTCATGGCGAGCATCTGCTCTTTGAAGGCCGCAAGATGTCTAAAAGTGCCAGAAATGTTGTCCTGCTCAATGATGTGATTGATAGGGGTTTTGATCCTCTTGCCGTGCGGTTGTGTTTTCTAGAAAACCGCTACAGAGCCCAGATGGATTTAACGTGGGCCTCGATAGAAGCAGCCGATGCAACTCTTAAACGCTGGCGCAAAAAAATAAAAACATGGGGAACACAAGTTGCCACCAAAGATCCTGAGCTCTTAGAAATTCTCGATAACGACTTAGATACTCCAAAAGCCATTCAATATCTGCGCAGCATTGAAAAAAATGATGACCTCGGTAATCGTGCAGCTCTATTTCTTTTCGCAGATCAGATTTTTGGTCTTGATCTTGAGCGGGAAGAAATAATCAAAGCTTTAACTCCAGAACAGGAGCAGATTCTTCAACTTCGTCAAAGCGCAAGAAATGAAAAGCAATGGGCTAAGAGTGATGAGTTGAGAATTAAGTTAGAAGAGAGTGGACTTGAAATTATGGATGGGCCTGAAGGCCAAAGCGCAAGCTGGCGTTAAGCAGGGAGCAAGATTGCAATTACCAAAGCTAAAAATCCCATATTGATCAGTGAAATTCCAACAGCAGTACCTTCAATTAAATACTCTTCATTTATGCCTGGAAAGCCTGCGCGCAACACTACGAAGGTCCACGCAACTGCTGCCAATATTTTTAGAGTTCTCCCACCCCACATTCGACCAATACTCCAAATGCCGACCAAAGTTGAGAGTAAAACAAAAATCAAACCAAATGGAGCTAGGGATGCATGTAAGAATACTGAACCTGCACCTAGTCCAGCTCCGATTGCAATGGCATAGATTTTGCGCATTACAGGACTACTCCAGAAGTTAAATCGTTCTCACGGCCTTGTTCATCAAAAGGCTCACTCTTTTGCCCCTTAATTAGGGTGTAGTACTCATGTCCCCAGACTTGTAATCCCAGCTTATTTGAGAGTGCAAAGAATGGCCCATCTAATGCAATCTGTGTTTCATGGGCTTTCATAGCAGCCATTTTGGCATCTACAAAATCATTTCCATCAATGAGAGTTGTGACAAATGAATCATCTTTAGCATATGGCACATCATCAATACTTTCAGCACCAAAGAAATCAGAACCGATCTCTTTCATGGCTTCCATCCCCTTGGCAATAACTGATTTAGGGATTGTGTTCCAATAAATCTTTTGGATTTGCCACGTTGTTAATTCACTTGCTCGCATAGCAACTCGATGAGCTTGAATATGATCAGGGTGACCATAACCGCCGATTTCATCATAAGTAATCAAAACATGAGGCTTTACTTCTTCAATAATTTTAACAAGCTCCCCAGCGGCTGAATCTAAATCTGCCTGCCAGAAAACATCTGGGCGGTTATTTGATTCCGTTCCCATCATTCCGCTATCTCGGTAGTGGCCTAGAAACCTGAAATCTGAAATACCCAATGCTTTCATTGCAAGGGCTAACTCAACTTCACGGTGCTTTCCCAATTCATCTTTTTCACTACTTGCTAAGTAAGAAAGAGAAGGGATTAAAACTTCTCCTTCTTCTCCGCGTGTACAGGTTACTAAAGTTACTGTGGCTCCAAGGGATGCATAAAGGGCCATAGTGGCACCGTTGTTAATTGTTTCATCGTCAGGATGAGCATGCACAAGGAGAATTCGATAGCCCTGATAAGAACTTTTCATAACTTCTCCCATGCAACTATTCCTCCCTCTAAATGTCGTGAATTTGTAAAGCCTGCCTTTTGAATAAGAGCTAGGCAGGTTGCTGATCTTATTCCAGAGCGACAGTGAAGAATAATCTCTTTATCTCGTGGGAGTAGTTTGAATGCAGAAGCATCAACAAATCCAGCCACTGGTATCAATACTGAACCCGGGATTCGAGATTGTGCAAATTCTTCAGGTTCTCTGACATCAATGAGGAGAAAATCCTCATTGGCGGCGAACTTGCTCTTTAGATCTTCAACTGAGATTTCAGGCGCGGGAGTTTTCATAGGAAGTTAATTCTGCCGTATCCACGCATGCGTTGCTACAGCTATTAGCGCAATCACCTCTACTGCCTCTACGATTACGCCAATGAGCACAGTTGATACATCAAATAAGCCACGATTGCCTCGTGACGAGCGTCGCGCACTTTTGCTCTCGGCGGCCCTTGAGGTTTTTACTGCCGCTGGTTATCACTCTGCTGCAATGGATGAAATCGCAGATCGCGCAAATGTCAGCAAGCCAGTGTTGTATCAGCATTTCCCATCCAAGTTAGAGCTCTATCTTGCAGTACTTGATTTACATATTGATTCATTAGTATTTGAAATTCAGAGAGCAATCGCTTCAACTCCAGATAACGCCAACCGTGTGCATGCCACAGTTGATGCATATTTTGGCTTTATTGAAAAAGAGGGTGAAGCATTTAGATTACTTTTTGAAAGTGATATGAGTGTTGAGCCATCTGTGCGTGAGCGCCTTAATCGAATGACATATGACTGCGCAGCTGCTTCTAGTGCCGTAATTTCAATTGATACAGGTCTTCCAAAAGAAGCTTCAATGCTCTTAGGCGTTGGAATGATTGGATATGCCCAAGTAACAGCACGCCATTGGTTAGACCGAGACAGCACATTAACCCGTGAACAGGCAGTTGAGTTGGTCAACAACCTCATGTGGCGAGGAATTTCGGGATTCCCTCGCAATTAACTCCGATAGGATTAGAACTATGAGCACCACTAATAAACAAATTTCTGGCGCCGTTTAACGTGTCGAAAACTTTCGCTGAACTCCCATTACGCCCCGAAACCATTGAGGCTCTCCATGCTCACGGCTTCATCGCCCCATTTGCTATTCAAGAGATGGTCTTACCTATTGCACTCAGTGATGGTGATGTTATTGGCCAAGCTAAAACAGGAACTGGAAAGACTCTAGCTTTCGGTGTTCCTGTTATCGAGCGAGTGATTGCACCGAATGATCCAGAGTGGGCAGGCTTTGAACATAAAGGAATGCCACAGGTTCTTATCGTTGTCCCAACGCGCGAATTGTGTACGCAGGTAACTAAAGATATTGAAGAGCTAGCAAGTAACCGTGGAATTAGAACGTTAGCGGTTTATGGTGGGCGAGCATTTGAACCTCAAATTGAAGCCCTTCAAGCCGGCATTGAAATCGTAGTTGGCACACCAGGTCGTTTACTTGATCTCTCACGCCAAGGTCAGCTGCGTTTAAAGCAAGTATCACGCCTAGTTTTAGATGAGGCAGATGAGATGTTAGATCTTGGTTTCTTGCCTGATGTTGAAAAGATTTTGGCAAATACTCCTAATCGCATGCAAACCATGTTGTTCTCAGCAACTATGCCTGGCGACATCATCGCTCTTGCCCGTCGCTTTATGAATCAACCAATTCATATTCGCACCCAGGATTCAGAAGATGAAGGCGCGGTTGTTACTCGCATTAAGCAGCATGTATTACGTGCTCATGCCATGGATAAAATTGAAATGCTGGCCCGTATTTTGCAGGCTGAGGGCCGCGGCCCAACAATGGTTTTTTGCCGTACTAAGCGCACCTGCCAAAAGACAGCTGAGGATCTTATGGAGCGCGGCTTTAAAGCTGCACCTATCCATGGAGATCTCGGACAGAGCGCCCGTGAAAAAGCGTTAGGTGATTTCAAGGCAGGTAAGTCAGATGTTCTTGTTGCAACAGATGTTGCTGCTCGCGGAATCGATATAGATGGAATTACACATGTAATTAATTATCAGTGCCCAGAGGATGAAAAAACTTATGTGCACCGCATTGGTCGCACAGCACGTGCCGGTGCACATGGAATTGCAGTCACATTCGTTGACTGGGATGAATTAGCTAGATGGAAGATGATTAATCAAACTCTTGATCTTGGATTAGCCGAACCAGAAGAGACGTATTCCTCTTCCCCACACCTCTATGAGGTTCTCGATATCCCAGCAGGTTCCACGGGACGACTCACTAAGAGCAAGCCTGTTGTGCAACAAAAGACTGTGAATGAAAAACGCCCTGAAAAGAAGGTTGAATCAAAGCCCAAGGTTGAGCGGAATCGCACACGAACAAAGAAGTTTAAAGAGAGTTAAGTTGTAACAAAAACGCGGATTGCATTTACCAGCATCTGAACTGCAATTGCGGCAAGTAATAAACCAGCAATACGTGCTACTAATGTCACGCCAGCTTCCTTAATTACCTTCATAATCGTTGTCGATGCCATCAGCACTGCAGCGATAGCAACGTGAACAGCTATTACCGCGCCAATTAAACCCATCGCCATGCTTGGGCCATCAATTTGCTGAACGAAAATCATTGTTGCAACGATTGCGCCGGGTCCTGCCAGTAACGGAGTTCCTAGAGGGACGAGTGCGATGTTGGCATCTTTTGCCTCACCACGGCCACTACCTTTACCGCCAGTTAAAAGATCTAAGGAAATAAGTAAAAGAAGTAGTGCGCCAGCAGCTTGCATCGCTGCAATTGAAACATTGAGGTAACTCAAGATGAAGCGACCAAAGAGAGCAAATATTGAAATTACTAGTAGTGAAACTGACGCAGCCTTTATTGCAAGAACTCTGCGCTCCTTTGGTGATTTATCAGCTACTAGCGCTAAGAAAATTGGTGTGGCACCAGGTGGATCCATGATCACAAATAGAGTCACAAATGATTGGACCGCAAAAGTTAATGCGCTGGCTTTCATGCTCGTACCACCCTTCGCTTATCGGCAAGAGATTCAAGTTTTTCCCATTGCCCTGGGCTGGTTTGAAATTCTGCAAGTAAGTTCAGTTTACCGCTTCCGTGGTAGTCGCTGGAGCCAGTTATTACTAAATCCAATTCTGTGGCAATTGAGCGCAGCATCGCTCTTTCCTCTGGATTTTGATCTCTATGATCAACTTCAATTCCATTTAAACCAGCATCTACTAACCCTTGAAAATCACTTGCTTTAAGAATTTGGCCCCGATGCGATGCAAAGGGGTGAGCAATCACTGCAACCCCTCCTGCGCTTCGAATCATTGCAATTGCTTGGGCTGGAGTTGGGGCTGCATGGGAAACATAAAACTCAGAATCATTATTGAGCATGCCTTGAAATGCTTCATCACGTGTGGAGATGATGCCTCTGTTTACCAAAGCATCAGCCAAATGTGGGCGACCAAGTGTTGCGCCATCAGGGCGCGCGGCTTCAACATCTGCCATTGAGATATCAATTCCAGCTGCTTGCATCTTCTCAACCATCTTGCGCATACGAGGCATTCGTCCATCGCGAGTTTCCTCAAGCATCACTTGCATTTGCTTGTGTTCGCCATCAAAGAGAAGACCGAGCATATGAACACTAATTCCATCTTCGGTTAAGCAAGATATTTCGCTACCAAGTGCTAATGCTAAGTTGCCGCGCAAGCTATCCGTTGCCTCTTTCCAGCTAGAAGTTGTGTCGTGATCGGTTATTCCAAGAACTGTTAATCCCTGAACGATTGCCTTATTAACTAACTCGCGTGGAGTATCTGTGCCATCACTTTTATTGGTGTGGGTATGTAAATCAATCACGGGGCAAGCTCCACAGCCCCAGGCCTTGAACGAGTAACAACTAAGACACAACCAATTAAAATCAGGGCAATTCCAGGCAAAATCCCAAGTGGTGGCTTTTGTCCAAGCCACCAAATAGCCAGCAGTGAACTGACTGGTACTTCGAAAAAGATAATGAGAGAAACAATTGCGGGTGAC